>CAZOXI010000483.1:0-3422 GCA_964583445.1 uncultured Bacteroidaceae bacterium
CTGCGGGTGACACAATCCGGGCTCGTCACAAAAAAACAGATGAAATGGATGATCATCCTTTTCGTTTCACTGAGCTTCATCTCCGGTAGCCTGTTGATCTATTCCGGACTGGGTGCGACCGGGTCTCCGTTGTATGTCTTGTTCTTCCTTCTCGGCTTTACGGCGATCTTTGCCGCCATTAAATATACCGTTGGAAAAAGACCTTACGGGTATGCCGGTTTAGGAGACATAATGGTATTTATCTTTTTCGGAATAGTTGGCGTTGGAGGCACCTATTTTCTTCATACGCTCTCATTTTCCTGGAGCATACTTATGCCAGCTTCTGCCATCGGATTATTCAGTATGGGTGTACTGAACCTGAATAACATGCGCGACCGTGAGAATGACCGTGACAATGGGAAAATGACACTGGTGGTGAGGATGGGCACCTTATGGGCAAAGATATACCACATTACATTGCTCCTGGTTGGATTCCTGCTCAGCCTGGTCTATACCCTCCTGAACTTTCATTCAGCTTACCAGTTCCTGTTCGTGCTTGCATTGCCGTTGTTGGTGTCTGATATCCGCAAGGTATGGATCAATACCATACCGGTCGAACTGAATGCAGAACTTAAAAAACTTGCAGTGGCCACGCTTATCTTCGCAGTAACATTCGGCGTGGGACTTGTCTTATAGATCCTTCATTTCATTCATGTACAGGGCAGATCATATTAAATATACGTTGCGCTTTCGCCGGCCGGCAGGCACCTCCAGGGGTACATTTCGGACAAAAGATTCATGGATTGTCCGCATATACGATGACCAAGACCCGCTGCGCTTCGGCCTGGGTGAAGTCTCACTGATCCCCGGGCTGAGTCCGGATGACCCGGATGGAATCGAAGGGATACTCGATAATTTTTCTGAAGCGCTCCGATCAGGCATCATTCCCCCGGGAAGCACATCCTCCGATCAATCCTCAGGCACAAGCAGCGAAGTAAAATTCCCAATCCCCGGGAATGAGAATACAGGGAATGAACCTGTTCAAAAAGGTGTCTCGTCGAGGGCCAGTACCGGGTCGGTTCCTGGCTTTGACTTTACAGATTTTCCTGCTGTGCAATTTGGGATAGAGACTGCTTTCCTTGACTTACAGACAGGTGGAAAGAGGTTGTTATACCCTTCAGGTTTTACGAACGGAACCTTTGGAATTCCCATTAACGGGCTGATCTGGATGGGTGACAGGCGTGACATGCTGCAACAGATCAAGGGGAAGCTGGAGGCCGGTTTCAGGATCATTAAGATGAAAGTGGGCGCCCTGGATTTCGGGGAAGAACTGGAAGTGCTCAGTGCCGTACGCATGCATTTCGATACCTCAGATCTCGAGATTCGCCTGGATGCCAACGGGGCCTGGTCACCCGAAGAGGCGCTGGACAAGCTTAACATTTTATCAGAGTTTGGTATTCATTCACTGGAGCAACCTATTCCTGCAGGGATCCATGAAGAGATGACACGTGTCTGCGAAGCTTCACCCATTCCGGTTGCATTGGATGAGGAGTTGATTGGGGCGGTCAGGAGTGCCGAAATGAAACGGTTGCTCGAGGTGATCAACCCTGCTTATATCATCCTTAAACCTTCCCTGCTCGGGGGTATCACAAAATCAGAAGAATGGATCAGTCTTGCTGAAACGCGAGGCGCTGGTTGGTGGATCACCTCCGCACTTGAGTCCAACATCGGACTGAACGCCATCGCTCAGTGGACGGCCACACTGGATACAGATATGCCCCAGGGGCTGGGAACCGGATCGCTGTATGAAAACAACATTCCGTCGCCGCTTGCAGTGATTCAGGACAGGATCCATCACATGCCAGCAAAGGGGTGGGATCTTTCAGTATTAAACTTCTAGTGCATGGAATATTTTCATTATTCAGCATGGCGTTTTCAATTTTGTACGGACAAATCAAAAAATATCGATGAAAACGATCGCAGTAATAATTAACTTGAGTAAAATGATTTTTTAGATGATGTTCCCGGAGTCTTTCATACTGAATTATAAGCACTACACCAGGGAATCCCTGTTAAAATTCGCTGTTGAAAAAATCAATGCTCCAGGTTCAGCAGGGCCACAGGGAACGCAGGGAGCAACAGGAACAGAAGAAACAGATAATACACCTCACGTTTCCGGATGGGAAAAAGAACTGTACCAGTTCATTTCTGATTTATTGAATGAAGAAAAGACACTTGTTCAGCAGACCAGTGGCACCACCGGTGAACCCAAGTCATTTGTCCTCAAACGGGATGCGATGTTGGTTTCTGCCCAGCGCACCCTGGATCATTTCGGAATAAAAACCGGGGACTCGGCCCTGTTGTGCCTCCCGGTGCAATATATTGCGGGGAAGATGATGGTGGTCCGGGCCCTGGCTGGAGGACTCAACCTGGTTACGATCGAGCCTACGGGAAATCCTGGAAATGCGTTATTACAGCAAGGACTGCGGGTAGTCTTTGCGGCCATGGTTCCCCTGCAGGTATACGAACTGCTAAAAACACCCGAAGCATTCAGAAAGATCGGAACGCTGATTGTTGGTGGCGGAGAGATCGATCCAGGGGTAAGAAAAAAGATCCAAAAGCTGGATGGGATCAAAATTTATGAAACTTTTGCCATGTCGGAAACCTATACCCATTTTGCCACCCGTAGGCTCAATGAATCCGCATCAGAAAATAGCTCAATTGAAATGAAGAGGACTGGTGGGGATGCGAGCATATCTGAAGAGAAGAAGACTGGAGTGGATGTTAAAGTGCATGAACAGGAGCAGTCTTTAAAGAATGCAAAAGTTTCTGACATGAAGAAGGCTGGAAAAGATATGAACATACCACCAGGAAAAAGTACAGAGGTACCCTGCAAGCAAAGTTTCCAGGTCATGGAGGGTGTGATAGTGGAACTGGATGAAAGAGGCTGCCTGGTGGTGGACATACCTGGAGTAACGGATGGTCCCGTGGTAAGTAATGACCTTGCAGAAATCACCGGACCCCGTTCCTTCCGTTGGCTGGGCAGGCTGGACAATGTGATCAAGACAGGCGGTATTAAAGTCATCCCGGAAACAATCGAAGGGGTGGTGAAGGAGCTGACAGGCAGGAACGTGGTGGTTCTTGGGGTCCCCGATCGCCGACTGGGACAAAAACTTGTGCTGGTAGTGGAAGGAGCCGGAAAGGAAACAGCATCATCCACCCATGCCGGGCCACTCCATCCAGACCACATCATCGAAGCACTTAAAACCAGGCTCGCTGCCCACGAAGTCCCCAAAGAGATCCGGTTCCTTCCTGAGTTCCCCCGCAACAGGTCCATGAAAATTGACCGGAAGGAGATTCGGCGGAGGGTTGATATGGGTTAAATCGTAATTCCTTTCTAGCCCCAAACGCACTGCAAAATAACAATTAGTCCGTGAGGTTGA
>CAZOXI010000484.1:0-3420 GCA_964583445.1 uncultured Bacteroidaceae bacterium
TTAGCTCATGAGCGTAGCGAATAATAACGCAGTAGTTGGCGTTTTCTTGCAAAGACTAATTATGTCCGAAATGCTAAGGGGCTATTTCACTTCTCAGACCTTATTATAATAATTTTCAAGAAGCAGATACTACGCCAACGTATTTATACGTTATTCTACTGAATTATCAGTTGATCTACGTATTTTTACGTTAATCTACGTATTTTTCAGTAGATCTACGTATTTTTTAGTTATATTTGCAATATGCATCTGCAGGATATTGAACAAGACCGGGAATCATGCAGGCAAAAAAATGCATGGACCAACATAAATAAACCGAACATAATGATGACCAAACTTACAAAAGCAGAAGAGGAAGTAATGCTGATCCTGTGGGAGTTGGGAGAGGCGACAGTCAGAGACGTTCTCGAGAAGCTTGAAGACCAGGATACTCCTTATACAACGGTATCCAGTGTGATGAGAATTCTCGAGGAAAAGGATTTTTTAGTCCACCGGGCCATTGGTAACACCTATCTCTACCGGCCGGCCGTGCCTAAAGAAGATTACGTAAAAAACTCACTGAGTGGATTCCTGAACAAGTATTTTGAAGGATCTTTTACCAACCTGGCATCCTTCTTCGCAACAGAAAACGATATCTCCATGCGGGATCTTCGCGAAATGATGGACGAAGTAAAGGATGACCTGAAAGAGGACCGCAAGCTGGAACGCCAGTAAAGAAGGGAGGAGCGCAAAAACGACTAATATACAAGACCCTCGGGAACGGGTCGCAGGAAAGACCGGCAAAACACCTCTATAAAAAAAATATGTACGAAAAGCGCTTAAGCCTGCAGGGAATGATGAAAGCGATCTGGGATCCAATAAACAAGAAACAGAAAAAATGAATGAAACGCTGATATACCTCCTGAAAGTCTCATTGGCAATTGCCCTGGTGACCCTCCCCTATTACCTGGCGCTCAGGAATGATGCCAACCTGGTGGTAAAACGGATCTACCTGGTCACAGGCATCCTGCTCAGCTGGATCTTCCCGATATTGTCAGTCAGAAAGCCTGCTATCATCTCTTCCATGGATCCTGTCTTCCTGATCGATCCGGGACAGCCTGCAACTGCATCCGGTGCCATGGAGGTGGCCAGCCATGCCAGCATCTCCCCTGTGGTCATCCTGTCCATTCTTTACATGGCTGGTATACTTACCTTCATAATACTGAATCTCATCGCACTTTCAAGGGTGCGAAAAAGGATTAACAAGCGATCCGGCAAGAAAAATGTATTCCTCACGAACAGTGAAAAAGTATTTACCATTTACCCCAATATATTTCTGCCTGAAAAATACGCTAAAACGGCAGATAATGATGCGATCCTGATCCATGAACGTGCCCATATACGGCAATTGCACATGGCCGACCTGCTGATCTCAGAACTCAGCCTGGCACTGACCTGGTTCAACCCTTTCTCATGGCTTATTTCGAGGATGATTAAAGAAAATCATGAGCACCTGGCCGACAGGGAAGTCCTGTCGCAGGGGGTCCGCCCGGCTCATTACAAGTCCCTGCTCCTGAACCACGCCCTGGGCGGCGAGGTGTTCAGACTGGGACACCAGTTTAATCATTCACTCACCAAAAAAAGATTCAACATGATGAAAAAAATGAAAGCCAAAAAGAAAGGCATCCTGAAGTACATATTATTTGTACCTACGATCCTGGCCTTCACCCTGATGGCAACAGCTACAGGACAACAGGCAAAAACAATTGAAGGAAAAGTATACCTTGAAACCACTGACATCCCGGCAACAGGCGCCAGCGTAATCATCGCGGGCACAACTATGGGAACTGTTGTGGATGAACAAGGCGCATTCACCCTGGAAGTAACCGGTAATCCGGAGATAGTGATCTCCTTCGTAGGGTATGAAACAGCCCGGCTTTCCGCCAGGGAGACAGACAGGAGACCAGTCGTTCTGGTCCCGGCCAGCTACGAAATTGATCTGGATGAAAAACCCAGGGGAGTTACAAAAAACGTAGATGTTAAGATCATTAAAGAAGAAATCATAACCGATGGATCGCCCAAAAAAGTGAAGATGGAAATTCGTTCAGAGATCGGATCCGAACCTGTTTATGTAGTCGACGGAGAAGTGGTAACATCCATTGATGACTTTGAGGCGGAGGAGATCGAGCTTGTCAAGGTAATTAAGGATCCGGACAATGAGATAATGAAAAAGTACGACACAGACACCGGGGTCATCATGATCACCCTGAAAGAGGATTCCGGTGTCCTGAAGGACCGAGAGAATAAACGCATGGACGGCATAGAAAAAGAGGAAGAAGTGAAGGTCGTCAAGGTGAAGGTGATCGAGGAAATTGAGACGGATGATGATGTAAAAGCCGGGACAGACATCGAGAAGGAGATCGAGGTCGGGGTTGATGCGGATGCTGAAGTGGAGGAAGAGGTATTCTTCGTGGTGGAAGATGTCCCCATGTTTCCGGGAGGCAGAAAAGCGCTCGGAGAATACATCGATACGAATCTCGAATATCCAGCAGAGGCCAGCAGTAAACAGATGGCCGGAAAAGTATTGGTCGAATTCAAAGTGCAAACCGACGGATCCCTGGATGCGTTCCGCGTCGCGCAATCCTCCAACGACATTTTCAACAGCGCTGCGCTTGCCGTATTCGAAGACATGCCCGCCTGGAAACCCGGGAAACAACGTGGTAAACCGGTCAGCTGCAAAGTAATTGTTCCCGTCAGGTTCACTCCTGGCGAGGAATAAATCCTGGAAATAAGCCGCCAGTGAACCCGGGGATTACCCCCGGGTTTTTTGTTTTTCATTTTCAGCATTCAACCTGAATGTATAAGCATAAGGGGCATTCATCCAATAGAATCTTACATCCCCGGAAATAATCAAACCATTTGAACTAAAATTTGTTAACCCATTGTAATTCACCCCACGCATTGTTATGTAAGCCACCCCACGCAGTATTTTAACCACTAACCCAAACTGTCGTGAAAAGAACAACCCTGAACATCTCCGGCTTCATACTTTTCGTCCTTTTTTCTTATACACTTAATGCACAGCAGCAGATCATTGTCGATCCCGCCGGTCAGGGCGATTATACCACCCTGAAGCAAGCGTTAGAATCGGTCAACGGCACCACGCTGACATCGGATGTTGAGATCCTGATTAAAAGCGGAGTCTACACGGAGGAAGGATTAACAATAAGTCAGATTGACAATGCACAAAATGACCATTCGATTGTGATTCGCTCGGAATCAGAGAACGCTGGGGACGTGGTCATCATGAACAGTGACACAGCCTCATTCAATCCCCGCCTGTTCACCATCAGCCATGTGCACAACCTGGCGATCGAACATATTACAATGGAGGCGAATGGGAAAGTATATACGGAAAACTTAATCAGTCTCGGCAATGGC
>CAZOXI010000485.1:0-3415 GCA_964583445.1 uncultured Bacteroidaceae bacterium
GAGGTGGTTCCTTCATCCATAATATCCGTAAAGGTGGTATTATGTGTAAAATCCAGGTCCACATCACCCATGGCATTGTCAACCGCCAGGCGCCAGGCATGGTCAGCCGGAGGAGCATCATATCCGCCACTCTGGTTCAGGTCTGCATAAAAATCAACAAAATAATCGCCTCCGACTTCGAGGATATGGGATTCAATATCAAAGTCTGCATCTTCAATTGAACTGACAACCACCGAATCCAGGACAGTACCCGTTGCCTGATCCTTCACAAAGAGTTTCATCATCTGTCCGACATGGGGATCCATTCCTTCAAATCTTACGCGCAACCGGTGTTTCCATTGGATGTCTGTGAAATTGGTATTGTGGGTAAAATCAAATACTTCGTCACCATTTGCACTGGCGATCTCAAGACGCCAGGCATGATCATCTGAGGGTGCATCATAATGTCCGTTGTCGTTGTGATCAGCAAAGAAATCAATATGGTAACCCTTTCCGGATTCCAGTTCATCTAAGACCACACTGAACGATTCACTTACTATTTCGCTCTCCCTGTCAACAACCATTCCGGTGGCAGTCTCGATCAGTGCAAAATAGATTTCCTGTCCGACATGGGGATTCATCGCACTCAGGTTTACTGTTGCTGCATGTTCCCATTCAATATCCGTAAAATTGGTGTTATGGACAAAGTTCATGGTCTCATTTCCATCGACATTGTTCAATTCAACACTCCAGGCATGATCATCCCCAGGGGCATCGTACCGGCCGTTTTCGTTGTGATCGGCATACATTTCAACGATATAATCCCTCCCGGATTCAATACCGGGGACGATAGTAGAAAAAGAAGCAGCGACAACTTCTGAACCACGGTATAGCTCATCGCCACTGTCGGCATCTTCAACGCGAATCCATAGGTCCTGGTCCGCATGCGGATTCATTTCTGAAAAATTAATCGTCAGCTCATAGGCGGACTCCTCTACAATCACCTGTCCCACCATTCCAACTCCCACATGCGGGTCACACTGGTAGTCATAGACTCCCGTAGTATTAAAGGTATGACTGAAGGTCCACCCGGTCCCGGTATTGTTGCCAAATGATTCCGGGTTATCAGGATAGGTACCCGTGGTACCATTGACATTGTGAAAACCCTCTGAGTTGGTCCACGTAACTTCATCACCAGGTGAAATAGTAATCGTCGCAGGTGTGTATTTATTATTAGTAACATCAACAAAGTGGGTTGTCTGGGCCTGCGCTCCCGCATAGAGCATCATGAACAATGCGGTCAGAAAAAGTCCGCGTGGTTTAAAAGATGTAAAATTTGTTTTCATAATGTGTTCTTTAAATGATTATTAACGTTTAAGTTTGACTGTGTAATGCAACTGTAATATCTAAAGTATAACACCTGGCCTTTGTAACTTTCATCACAATAAAAGGCCTTCAATTGTTAATTAGTTGTTAATAGTTGTAAATCAGGCCACTGATTGTGACCATGGTCACCAAATTGAAGTGTTATTCTATAGAAATTGTATGCTGCCGAAAGCAAACACAGAAGAACTTAAAAAGGGATGAAATGTTTAACCAAGTAACCAGGGAACTGCTTCATTAAAGAATAAACACGGAACCGGGATCCCTGTCAGGAATAAAATCCCGCGGGACAAATCGACCGGTCAACCTGACTGTTATGATTCAACTAAATATAAACTCATGAAACTAACTATTTGTAATGTTTTCCTGATCTCAGCGACAATGCTGATTTCTCTCAACACAACCGCCCAGGACCTTGAATCCATGCTCAATGAGACCATGCAGAATGAAGAAACCATTGAACCGGCAATTTTCAGATCATCAACAATAGTCAATGGCCATTCTGTTAATATGTTACCTACCGGTACCCTGGATTTCAGGATTGAGCACCGGTTCGGGGAGATTAACGGGGGATTGTATGAACTTTTCGGGCTGGACAATGCTAATATCCATTTTAGCTTCGAGTACGGATTTGCCGACTGGTTGATGGCAGGCGTCGGCAGGGGAACCTACGAAAAGACCTACGACGGGTTTGTCAGGATCAAACCCTTTACCCAGAAAAGCGGGGCTGAATCATTTCCATTTTCGCTTGCCTACCAGTCTTCCATTTATGTGAATACGCTACGGTTCCTGGCTGATCTCGAAGGATTCAGTTTTTCACAACGGCTCGAACATGTGCATCAGCTGATGATCGCACGGAAATTCGGGGAGATTGTGTCGCTACAACTGATGCCCTCCTACCTGCGTCGCACCCCGATCCCTGCCCTGCAGGAGCAAACTGATCTGCTGGCCCTGGGAAGCGGACTGAGTTTAAGGATCACCAATGGGTTCTCGCTGAACGTTGAATACTTCCACCTGTTGAACAAAGACGATGCCCTGAATCCTGCGCAGTTGTATAATCCCCTTTCGATCGGGTTTGACCTGGAGACCGGCGGACATATTTTCCAGCTGATATTCACCAATTCAATCGCGATGACCGAACATGGTATCATCGGGAATACAACCGGTAACTGGCTGGATGGAGACATTCACTTCGGGTTCAATATTTCCAGGGTGTTTGGGTTAAGATAATGGTGGTTGACGATCCGGGGGTACAGGTTGATTTACATGAGATCCCGGCATTTTGCAATGAAATTACCGCAAAGAAAATACAATTAGAAATATTTAAAACAGAGAATGATGATAAGGATAATTTTTACAGTGTTGCTCACAGCAACCATCACAAGCGGAATAGCACAATCTAAATACATCACCAGGAACGGCCACATCAACTTCTTTTCCAGCGCACCCATCGAGGATATCACTGCAGATAACAATTCAGTGGGCAGTATTATTGATCCCGCAACCGGGGAGATGGTATTTACCCTCAGGATGACCGGTTTTGAATTTGAAAAAAAGCTCATGCAGCAGCATTTTAATGAGAACTACGTGGAGTCAGACAAGTTTCCAAAATCCACCTTCAAAGGGGTCATTACAAATAACGACAAGGTGAACTATTCCAAACCGGGGCAGTATTCAGTCAATGTAAAAGGCGATCTCACCATTCATGGTGTAACGAAAAAGATCCAGACCCCCGGCACGATCGAAGTGACCGGGGACGGCTTAAAGGCATCATCCAAATTCATTGTAAAACCTGCCGATTTCGATATCAAGATCCCGGGGATCATGCGCAATAAGATTGCAGAAGAGATAGAGGTGACCGTGAAGATGGAATACGACGTAATGGAATAAATCACTGTCTTTTCTTTGTGGAATAAAAGAGTGATCCGGGACCGGGAATAGTGATGTTCCGTTACTGAATGAGCACTTTCTTATAGACCGGGGCTTTTTGCGTCTCGAGATTTACAACATAGATGCCGGGCTTCAGGTTCGAGCGGACCTCATTATAAGATAA
>CAZOXI010000486.1:0-3412 GCA_964583445.1 uncultured Bacteroidaceae bacterium
TCGTGAACCGATGGCTGTATTGCCAGTACCATGGTATGATTCTGTTGCATCTGTGCCATTACGAAAAAGCGCAGAAAACCCAACGGCCACAAGTTCAGCTCGATCGGTATTATAGTAGAGCGAAGACGTTCCTATAGCTACATTTGAATAACCAGTAGTATTGTAATTTAGTGAGCTCATTCCCAACGCGGTATTATTGTTCCCAGAATTATTATTCTGTAGGGATTGAAATCCAACACCAGTATTATAATATCCTGTCGTATTGGCATAAAGCGCATTGGAGCCCACCGCGACATTGTTGATCGCCTCATAGGTTTCTGTTGCTCCTGTCCCATTGTTATTCAGTGCCTGGCGACCAATGGCTACCAGTCCGCTTTTATCAGTATTATCATACAAGGCCCGGTATCCAACAGCTGTGTTTTCAGATCCTGTAGTATTTGAATTCCCTGCACCATACCCAACAAAAACATTCAGGTTGTTGGACAAGTCATCATTTGCACCGGCATAGCTGCCCAGGAAAACAGATAGTCCGGTATTTTCGAATCCGAGAGTTCCATTCGTATTCAGCACCATTCTCCTGGTATTGTTCGTTCTGAATACAAGTGGCTGGTTGTCGGTTGTTCCAATAAAATGACTGTTTGGATTTGTGCCGGAATTACCATTCAGACTCCAGCCGGATAGCACTGTGTTATCAACATAATTTTTATTTGCAACGTCACCTGCGTTGACGGGATCGGCCACATCTGTTATATTCAGACTACCTGCACTTGCTCCCTGTTGCAATACATCATTCAAATTCTGTATCTCATTGAGCGGATCTGCATCATCATCGATTACACTGTCGGGCATTACAATTGTATTTCCATTTTCAATACTCAGTTGATGTCCGGTAATAGCCAGGGTCTGATCATCGGTATTGGCTTCGTATCCATCCTGGAGCACGCCGAGGTTGATCGTGCTTCCATCGCTGATGCTCAGGTTGGTTCCCGACAGGCTGATATCCTGCAATTCATTCAATGGATCTGCATCTGCATCATCGATGTCATCTGGAAGTGTAACCGTATTTCCTTCCGAGATGGAGAGATCGTGACCGGCGATACTCAAGGTCTGATCATCCGTATCTGTATCAGGTTCATATCCATCCTGCAGCACACCGAGGTTGATCGTGCTTCCTTCAGAAATACTCAGGTCGGTTCCCGACAGGCTGATGTCCTGCAATTCGTTCGTGGGATCAGCATCCAGGTCAATATCACCGGTGGGTAAGGTGATGGTATTTCCGTCTGAAATCCCTATCACGTTGCCAGTAATTGAAAGATTCTGAATTTCATTTGCAGGATCCGCATCTGCATCTTCAGTACCATCCTGCAGAATACTCAGGTCAACGGTACTTCCCCCGGTAATGCTCAGATCTGATCCGAGGAGTGTAATATCCTGTATCTCATTCTGCGGATCGGGATCATTGTCATCTGTGTTACCTGTTTTTTCTGCATACAGTGCATAGGGAACAGATAGCAGTTGACTGGTACCGATATCAACACCGTCCACATTGATTTTCAAAAAATAGGGCCCTGTCTGCCAGTTGATAGCAGAAAAATCTACTGGATTACTTGTACCAATTTCCAGGTTAACCAACCCGACAACATTGGTGGTAACATTGTGCGTTTCATTATACACTGAGGAACCATCGGGGGATCCCTGTAAAATGAAAATCTGGAGAGAGACCTCTTCAGAGGGTAGAATTGCTCCTGAAGCGTCGCGGAGCACAGCCTGGTAATTAAAACTGTTGGGTACTTGGGCAGATATTGTCAAAACAATATTGCTTAAGATGAATAGTAGGATAATTCTTTTCATAGCAGTGGTCCTCCATTTTAATAAGTTTAACTTAAGGTGTTTTCAAGATTAGTTAATGGGAGCAAGCGTTTCATATAACTTGGTTTACCTATAGATGATACCTTTCATGTAGATTATCTTTTCGTAATTTTTGAGCTGGTGATCCAGCACATGGACATCTGCCGGCTTACAGCATTATCGGTTCCTGATGAATGTCCTGTGCCAATTGGTGCCGTTGACATGCAGCTCCAGGATATATGCACCCGGGAGCAATGATTCCAGGGACAGTTCAACAGGTTGCTGAGTGGTATGGCTGAACTCGCGGCTCATGAGCAGACGGCCATCTATGCTGCTGATGGTAATGGTCTTTACCTCATGTATCAGTTGGGGTGGCAGTATCACGTACAGCTTATCTCCGGCCGGATTCGGGTAGATCTTCAGTTCATTTTCATTGTTTCGTTCATCGGTCTTAATCGGACGACTTTCCTGGATCACCACAACGTCCTGTTGAGGCTTTGCAGCGTCCATGGCAAAGACATGGACGATCTCTTCCCTCTGATCCCCCTGGTTCTGTGTCATTGTAAGCGAGATCGTTCCCTCTTCGGTACCTTTGTCCGTTCCCTCTTTAAAAACAAACCAGCCGCTTCCGGAAGTGCAGAACCACTTCATGGGCAGGTGATCACAAGGGTTGTTGTTCTCTACGGTGATTGATGCCGATGCCTGGTCCCAGGCAACAATAATCGTGTCCGTTACCTGCATGTCAGGAACATTCAGCTTGTAGTTGGCGGATAGCCATGTATGGGTTCCGGTATTCACAACCACATCATTCTGGTACACATCTTCAGTACCTTCAGAAGTGGTCATTTTCCACTTGTCGAACACATAGATTCCATAGGTTTCAGGGGCCGAAAAGATCGCCAGTCCTGCTGTTTTGCTGAAACTTCGTGTGAAGTTCCCCCATCCGTAGGTCTTCCCGTTCAGATCGGGTTTGTTGCATTTGATCAGCGGAAGCAGGTCATCTGAGCTGTTCACAAGTACGTTTGAAAACTGGGTGGTCGCCCTGTAATCAATATTGATCAGCAGGGACAGGCTGTCGATGCTGGCCGTCATGTTGGTCTGTTCCCCGGGATTGAGATCCTTGATCAGTTTGATCTCGGCCCAGCCGGCCGGACGCGTAAAGATCATCAGGTCCACATCATTGGCCACATCCAGGATCTTCCTGATCAGTGATTCGCTGGCCAGGCTGCGCTGGATCGTGCTCAGGTCTCCGTTGTAGAAAAAGTACTTCTCGGCCCATCCCAGCGGACTCATATTGCTGGTCTGGTAATAATGCGCCGCATCATCGTTGTACTGACTGAACATGAAGTGTTTCCCTGTTGTGGGATGGATCAGGGCCGAGTTCCCTGAGTGTGCCATGGTAAGGGTCAGTGAAGCGTCGTTGAGAATCGTATCCTGGCTGATCCTCAGTTTTTCCGGCACAATGGATATGTTTGTTATGCGACAATCAACATACTGCCTCGGGATTTTTCCGGCGTTCCAGATGTTGATCTTCAGTTCCCCTTGTGCATTTAACTCCTTCAGC
>CAZOXI010000487.1:0-3406 GCA_964583445.1 uncultured Bacteroidaceae bacterium
CGCGGTACATTTTACCGGGCCGGTATTCC
Source organism: uncultured Bacteroidaceae bacterium (assembly GCA_964583445.1). Classification (GTDB taxonomy): domain Bacteria; phylum Bacteroidota; class Bacteroidia; order Bacteroidales; genus M55B112. The sequence continues at coordinate 30 of CAZOXI010000487.1, forward strand.
TCCACCATCAGCTCTTCATAGGTATACGGTTCATCCAGTTCCGAGCTGTCAACTTCAGCCTGCAGCGTATCCACATCGATGGTATCGGGCATAAACACCTCTGCCACCGTAGTGTTGGGTTGTGGAATACGGAGCACATCCCCGCTTCGCGGTCCTCCCCATCCCAGTTCCGGGTTGACAGCCCTGATCTCACGTACACGCACATCATAATACTTTGCGATCGAATAGAGTGTTTCCCCTTTCTTTACCTTGTGAAATAAGGTACCCTCCTCGTCAAAAGCAAGCTCATTCTGTTCAGATTCTTCAGGTGGCAGGAGTATCTCCTGACCAACCGGTATATCATTGATATCCAGTCCCGGGTTCAAGCGCATGATCTCTTCAACTGTAACCTCATACTGTCGCGAAATAGCATAGAGCGTTTCGCCCTCTTTCAGCACATGTTTACGCTGGTCTTGGTGGAGCTCAGCGGTATCGACTGAAAATGCACTGGAAGGATCGGACGGGATCTTGAGTACCTGTCCGACCAGCAGGTCAGATGAAGAACCGGGATTCTCAATTAATATTTCTTTCTCAGAAACATTGTAGGCACGTGCAATTGAATAAAGCGTCTGACCAGGCTTCACCACATGCACGTAATACACCTTGCCTTCGAGCACAACCTTATTGTCCGACCGGGTCACCTTCACAGGTTCCTGGGCGATTGCAGCTACTCCAGAGAGGATGAGCAGAAGGAACAGACTGCCAAGATATTTTTTCCGGGAGATCATCATATGAATAACGAAAGATCGTTCGCCAGATTATTTATTCAAAAAATTTATGACATTTTTTTCGATCCGCTCCTCAATTTCAGAGGTGTTTGATTTAACAAACCGCTCGCCGGTGATCCGTTCAAAAAGTTCGATATAACGGTCAGATACCTCATTTACAAAACTGTCGGGCATTTCCGGGATCAATTGCCCCTCTTTCCCCTGGAATCCATGGGATATAAGCCACTGCCTGACAAACTCTTTGGAGAGTTGCTTCTGGGGTTCTCCCTTTTCCTGGCGCTCCTCGTACCCGTCTGCATAAAAATACCTGGACGAATCGGGTGTATTAATCTCATCGATGAGCAGAATTTTTCCGTCCTTTTTTCCGAATTCATATTTGGTATCCACGAGGATCAGTCCCATTTCGGCTGCCATTTCTGTTCCCCGCTGGAAGAGTTTCCGTGTATAGTCCTCCAACCGGATGTAATCTTCTTCTGAAACGAGTCCCTGTGCGATGATCTCCTCCCTTGAAATATCCTCATCGTGACCCTGGTCGGCTTTTGTGGTCGGCGTTATCAACGGTTCCGGGAATTTATCATGCTCACGCAATCCATCCGGCATGGGCACCCCGCAGATCTCCCTTTTGCCGTCACGGTACTCGCGCCAGGCATGCCCGGTACAGTATCCCCTGATGACCATTTCCACTTTGAAAGGTTCGGCATAATGACCAACTGTTACATTGGGGTCCGGAGATTTGATCTTCCAGTTGGGCACCAGGTCAGCGGTTGCATCCAGGAATTTATTAGCGATCTGGTTAAGCACCTGGCCTTTGTAAGGTATTCCTTTGGGAAGGATCACATCGAATGCAGAAATCCGGTCGGTGACCACCATCACAAGCGTTTCGTCATCAATATTGTATACATCCCTTACCTTGCCGTGATATACACTCTTCTGTCCTGGAAAATTAAATTCTGTACCCTTTAATGCTGCCATTATACTAAATTTTAAAGTTTATATTCGAACTGACCTGATGGAATGAAACTGCTTCATCCTGACACAATCCTGACATCGTTACATATAAAAATGTTCATCCCTGGAAATATATATATTTTAATCACTGCATTTATATGTTCGATCATGAAATCTATGCATTTTTTTATTGCAAACAGTTTACTCAGCCATCAGCTTCCCTGTCTTCATCCTGGTCATATGCTTTGACTATCTTTTTAACCAGCCGGTGACGAATGATATCACGTTCATCAAACCGGATTACGGAGATTCCTTCGATCCCCTCCAGGATGCCAATTGCCTGGATCAGTCCTGAGAGTGTTCGTCCCGGCAGGTCCACCTGGGTAACATCGCCTGTAACAATGAACTTGGCACTGGGCCCCATCCGTGTCAGGAACATCTTGAACTGGTTGACAGTAGCGTTCTGTGCTTCATCGAGAATAACGAATGCTTTATCGAGCGTACGTCCCCGCATATAGGCCAGCGGTGCAATCTGGATGGTATTGTCCTCTATGAACTGCATCAGCTTCCTGGCCGGGATCATATCCCTCAGGGCATCAAAAAGCGGTTGCAGGTAGGGGTCCAGTTTCTGCGCAAAATCACCGGGCAGGTATCCCAGCTTCTCCCCTGCCTCCACTGCAGGACGGGTCAGGATGATCCTGTTCACCTCCCGGTTCTTCAGCGCCCTTACTGCCAGGGCGATTGCAGTATAGGTCTTTCCTGTCCCGGCTGGACCGACTGCCAGCACAAGGTCGTTTTTTGATGCTTCTTCTACCAGTTGCTTCTGATGAATAGTCAGGGCCCGGATGGGTTTGGCCCGGTCGCCGTGCACAAGCACTTCATCCTTCGGTCCCGGCGCTTCCATTTTGTAAGTTGCATCACCGCTCAGGATCTCATCAAAATCGTCCATGGACAGACGATTGAATTTCAGGATGAATTTCACCAGCAAACCGACCTTTTCTTCCAGCTGGTCGATCCGCTCCAAATCACCTTCCACTTTCAGTTCATTTCCCCGCGAAACAATCTTCAGATCACTGAAATAGGATTTTAATTTGTTGAAGCGCACATTGTTAACACCAAAGAAATCGATGGGGTCCACCCCTTCTAAATAGATGACCTTTTGCGCCATAAATTGAATTATAATCACTACTTTTGGGACTGACAAAATAAGCTGTTTTTTTTAACATTCCAATAGAAATTCCTGTTACGATCCACATGCATTTTGTTACGCTGACTTCAGACTGGAACAAGGACGACTATTACACCGGCGCTGTCAAAGGCTCTATTTTATCTTCCTGCAACGATGTCCAGGTGATTACCCTTAGCAACAGCGTACGATCTTACAGTGTTTCCGAAGCCGCCTTTATTGTCAGGAACAGTTGTTACCACTTTCCAAAAGGGTCTGTCCATATCATTGCCGTCGGGTCCGAGGTTGCCCCGGAATGCCAGTTACTGGCCGCGAAGATCGACGGGCATTATTTTCTGACCGCAGATAACGGAATCCTGGGATTGTTGGGTGATGCAGAAAGTTCAGAGGTCATTGCCATCGCCAGGTCTGAAGACAGTGCTGCGAAGAGTTTCCCGGCCCAGAGCTATTTTAGCAAGATTGCATGCAGGATCATA
>CAZOXI010000488.1:0-3404 GCA_964583445.1 uncultured Bacteroidaceae bacterium
AACAAGCTATCTTTTATCTTTTTTTGCACAAATCGCTCGATCTAGGTATTATTTACAATAACTTTTCGCAATAAAACTTATATGTCACCATATATTTTTACTAACCCTTAAAGAAAAAAGAAATGAAAAACAAAATTCTAATTACATCCATCCTAGTGGCTTTTATTATGTCTGGCTGCTCTTATCGAGTAATGGACTTTACTTTAATTTCCTCCAAAAATGTTGAGCTGTCAAAATTTCCTGACTTTGAAAGGGGACAGTCCCGCGTTGAAGGTAAAGATACAAAACCCATAATAGTGGTATTCCCAACTGGGCGACCTGATGGAAAAGAAGCAATCGACAAGGCAATTGAATCAACACCTGGAGCCGTTGCTTTAGTAGATGGAGTATTGACATATAAATACTTTTACATTCCATATATTTACGGAGAATATACTTATGTTGTCGAAGGCACACCATTAATCGATCCATCTCTAGTTAGTGCTGAAGAAATTGAAAAATTAGAGGATTATTCTGTTTGCCTGTTGGATAAACAAGGAGAAATAGTAAAATCTATGCAATTAGAAGAAGAAGAGTACTTTTCCGTGCGTGATGAAATATTAGACTCTCCAAATAAAATGTATAAAAAATTGGCACAATAGAATTATCTGTAATCGACATAGTATCATCAGATATTCACCAATTTACATAGAGACATTCGCAAAATAGACCATTTTTCTAAAAATCCGGTTGGAGAATAGATTTTCTGACCGGATTTTCTATTTCAGATACCGGATTTTGTGTTTTTTTCTATTTTTTGCGATTTTTTGACCTTTTTGGGCACGCCTGTCCTGCCTAACCTTCAAAAAGTAAGCTAATTACGCGTTTATGCTACTGATTTTGATCTCTTTTCCTGGATAATACCGTAGTTACCCACAATTGCAAAGTCATTGTCAAGCGCCACAGCATAACCAAAACCAGCACTTTCGACTCTTTCTGAGGAACAAATTTTTTGAAACTGGTGCCAGGTGCCTTCATCATCTTGTTTAAATATAAAGGCAGCTCCTGCACTATTTATTGGATTATCAACCTTTCTCTGAATATATTCTCACCTTTCAACTCCAGCAGATAAACTCCTGCCGGAAGATCATTTCTTCTGAACACAACTTTGTCAAAGAAATTGTATTCATTTTCCACTAATTTTATTCCTGCCAGGTTATAAACAGTTATCCTGTATTTACTATTACCAGGATTATTGATTTCAATAGTTGCCTGCTCAGTAAAGGGATTAGGATATACCTTAATGTCGGCAACATGAGCCTCATCATAACCTACTGCGACACTAACATTCACAATCCAGTTTTGAACAGTATAATTGTCTTCGGCTGTAACTTTGTAGCTGACTGGATTTGTAAAATCGTTAGAACTTATGCCGCTTTCCTGTAAGTTACTCTCAACGTAAGACTTAGCTCCCTGTGATAAAGTGAAACTGGCAATCAGATTAGTTAAATCCGTACCGCTCTCCACTTCAATTTCTATGGTTTGATTTTCTTTATCTATTACTGATTCTTTGGTTTGCGGTGGAATTCCAAAGCTATAGGATAAAATGTCTGTTTCAGCATTCACATCCTCTATAATTACATTAACAGTATCGGTTCCGAAACATGATTTACTATCTGTAACTTTCAGCGTATACTGTTGTGAATATTCAGGACTTGCCATTGGATTGAGAATATTTGACACGTCCAGTCCTGTAGCTGGTGTCCAGGTATATCCATAGGGTTCAGTTCCTCCTGATACTGTTGCGTCCAAACTAACCGCATTTCCAGTTGATGTTGTTTTATCTGGTCCGGCATCAACCACAGGCAATGCATTAACCTTTACTTCTAAAGTGTCTGAATTCTTACATCCATAAAAATCTACTACATCTAACTGGTATGAAACAGAAGCTGGAGGAGAGATCTTTGGATTTGCATGGCTGGTATCAGAAATATAAGCGAGATTTGACCATGCATACAGGTAAGGATCCTGTGTTCCGCTGGCTGTGGGATTTCCTCCAATGACAATGGTATCTGCCAGGCACATTTCAACATCTGAACCAGCATTTACGTCCGGCAATGATCTGACAATAATATTAACACTATCCATGTCCTGACAGTTATTTACATCTGTTACGGTTAGGATATAATCTTGTGTGAAAGTCGGATTTGCCTTTGGATATGGATCTGATGTGTCATCAACATTCGCACCAGACCAAAAGTATGTAAAGGGACTTTCCCCTTCAGATGCAACGGGGTCACCACCTAATTGAATTGTATCACCTGTACAAATCGCAGCATCATTACCTGCATTTGCAACAGGTTTGGGGAGAACTGTTATAGTCACTTCATCAGAAATAATACAGCCCTCAATATTGGTAACCGTAACTGAATATGTCGTTGTTTCTGATGGTGAGGCTTTAGGATTGGCAGCCTCAGGAGAACTTAATCCTTCTGCGGGGGTCCATAAGTATTCAAATTCAGGGTTATCACCAGTTGCGGTAGGATCCCCTCCAATATGTATTGAATCTCCTTCGCAAATGGTTTGGTTTGGACCGGCATCAATTTGGAGCGTATTCAGACCAGTAATCAGAATATCATCAATAAACCAGCCAATATCCTCAATCGAACTGTTTGAATAAAAATAAAATGCGATTTGTACAGATTGATTTTCGTAAGAACTTAAATCAGCGTAGGCATAGGACCAAACTGTGCTATTGTCATCATATATAGCTGAAATGTCAATCCAGTCTTTTGTATCGGATACCCTGATCTGCACTTTGCCCCAATCATATCCTCCATCCTGGAAATTATACCAATGCCAGAAACGTAACGCTGGATTTTCTGACGCAGGAGGAACTGTAAACCTCGGGCTTACAAATCTACTGTCTACCCTGGAATTATAATTGCCATTCAAATCAGTTGCAAGGCAGTTTACACCGCTATGTGCTTCTGATACTCCATAACTGGGAGCTCCTACCTCCCAGGTTCCTGATTCTGCATACCAATCTCCAATCCCACTTTCAAAACCCTCTTCGGTGTTAAACACAAAGGGCCCGGTAACCAATGAGATGTCATCGATGTACCAACCTATATCCTGAATGGAACTGTTTGAATAAAAATAAAATGCAATCTGTACTGTTTCTTCTGCATAATCTGTCAGATCAATACTTGCATTGCTCCATATAGTGCTGTTGTCATTGTACATGCCAGAAATATCCTCCCAGTTCTCGCTGCCGGATACCTTTATTTGCACTTTCCCCCAATCATATTCTCCATCCTGCAGATTAAACCAATGCCAAAACCTGATGCGGGGATTTTCTCCTGCCGATGGAACTGTAAACCTCGGGCTTACAAATCTACTGTCTACCCTGGAATTATAATTGC
>CAZOXI010000489.1:0-3400 GCA_964583445.1 uncultured Bacteroidaceae bacterium
CTGCTTCCCGGATCATGGTTTCCCGAAGTGGCTGATCAAACGGATCTGCCATGGGGATATGCTTGAGCTCTCCAGGATTAAATTCCCCGTAAAATGTATTGGGTCTGAATCTCGTGAAATCAATGAACTGGTCGGGAAACACAAGGTCACCGGGCCTGATCTCTTCATTCAGGCTTCCACAGGCAGTCGTGGCAATGATATGGGTACATTCCAGCTCCCTGATCCCGTAAATGTTTGCCCGGTTGTTCACCTGCGTCGGAGTGATCGTATGGTTTTGGCCATGCCGGGATACCAGCACGACATCCACCCCGCTGATCTTCCCTGTCAGAAAATCAGAGCTCGGCTCCCCGTATGGAGTATTCAGAATGACCCTGTCGGGATCCCTTAACAGATCCGGATCCTCGAAACCGGATCCACCGATAATGGCTACTCTTTTCATCTGGTATGATTTGTCAATGGGTATTTATTACCTTTGCCCGAAACGAAGATAAAAGAAATGAGTCACAATTCATCATTTAAAAATATCCTTTTCGACCTGGGCGGGGTCATCCTGGACCTGAACGTGAACGGTACACTGGAATCGTTTCTCAACCTCGGCTTTCCCCGGGAGCTGCTCAGTTACCCGGAAAATTTCTATACCGATATCTTTTTTAATTATGAAACCGGCAAAGTGAACACGGCAGAATTCAGGGATTCCATCAGGAAATTTGCCGGTGTGGACTTCAGTGATCCGGATTTCGATGCGGCCTGGTGTGCCATGCTGGCCCGTGTTCCGAAAAAAAGAACGCAGCTGCTACAATCACTTGCAAAGGATTACGATCTCTATATGCTGAGCAATACCAGCGAACTGCATATTGAAAAATTCAGCAAAATGTTTTCGGATGTGGCTGGAGTGCCTCTGGACGAGGTATTTACCCGGTGCTTTTATTCCCACGAGACCGGGTTGCACAAACCGGATGAAGCAGCGTTTGAGCATGTGCTGAAAACTGCCGGTATCCAGGCAAATGAAACGCTGTTCCTGGATGACAACATCCACAACATCAAGTCAGCCCAGTCGCTTGGATTTAACGTGATCCACATCTCCGAAAACTTAAAGATGGAGGATGTGGGGTACGACAGGTGATTTATCTGCAAGGCGCCGGGTACCGCAAAACAGTGCCTGACCGATCAAATTGAAAGGACCCAATGCATGCCCAGCCTGCCTGTTTTCCCGGGAATAAAGAGATTATTTCAGGCGTCCGGATCTTTACAGGGTACCCACCTGGTTCCGTATCGCTATCTCCAACTTACCGGCTGCTGGTAATTCCTTTTGGTCACCGGTGACCACCAGCTTCAGGGCCGGACCATGCTCATTATTAATACTGATAAGCACCTCGTTGATATATATCTTCAGGTAATTCCCCCTGAATATCACGCGAAATGACAAAGATTTCCAGCGTTCCGGAAGCTTCGGGTGCAGGTGTACCATATCATTTTTTACCCGGAAACCGCCAAAACCATCCACCACCGACATCCATGTACCTCCCATGCTGGTAATATGCAGTCCCTCGGCGACCTCCTTGTTGTAATCATCCAGGTCCAGCCGCGATGTACGCAGGTAGAGTTTATACGCAAGTTCTTTTTTACCGATCCTGTTCGCTAAAATGGAGTGTATACATGGAGAGAGCGACGATTCGTGAACGGTCCGGGGCTCATAAAATTCAAAGTTCCTCCGGATCGTATCCAAGTCATACGCATCTTCAAAGAAATAGATCCCCTGCAATACGTCGGCCTGTTTGATAAAAGGCGAACGCAGGATCCGGTCCCACGACCAGTGTTGATTGATGGGCCGCTCGGAGGGATCAATATCTGCAGCAAAGACCTGCTTTTTATCCATGTACCCCTCCTGCTGAAGAAATACCTTCTTCTCTTCGTAATAAGGGAAATAGAGGTTTGCAATGATGTCCTTCCACCGCTCTGTCTCTTTTGTTTCGTTAAATCTACTTTTTTCGATGATATTCCTGAATGCTTCAGGATCATCGTCCCGCACGATCTCCAGCGCCTCCAGGGTATACTCAAAGGTCCACTTCGCTACCAGGTTGGTGTACCAGTTATTATTCACATTATTCTCATATTCATTGGGTCCCGTCACCCCCAGCATCACGTATTTGCCCTTTACATCGGACCAGTTCACGCGCTGGCGCCAGAACCGTGAAATGGCAATCAGCACCTCCAGCCCATATTCTGAAAGATATTTCCTGTCACCGGTATACCGGATATAGTTATAAATGGCGTAAGCAATGGCACCGTTCCTGTGGATCTCCTCGAAAGTGATCTCCCATTCGTTGTGGCACTCCCTGCCGTCCATGGTCACCATTGGATATAAAGCGGCCCCCTTCCCAAATCCCAACAGTGCCGCATTCTCAATGGCCTTCTGCAGATGTTTGTAGCGGTAAATCAGCAGGTTCCTGGCCACTTCCCGTGGTGCTGAACTCAGGTAGAAAGGCACCAGGAACGCTTCCGTGTCCCAGTAGGTGCTTCCACCATATTTCTCCCCGGTAAATCCCTTGGGACCGATGTTCAGCCGTTCATCTTTACCTGAATAGGTCTGGTTCAGGTGAAAGATATTGAACCGGATCGCCTGCTGTGCTTTCAAATCACCTTCGATAACGATATCTGAATGTGACCAGTGTTCTTCCCATTTCCGGATATGGTCATTGAACAGGCTGTCAAATTTCTGTTCAAAAGCCCTCTCAATACTTTTACTGCTTGCCTGTTCCAATGCTTCTGCAGAATAATTCAGCGATGAGACCACTGATCCGTATTTATACATTGTGACCTCTTTCCCTGCTGGCACAACCACTTTCACCCTGTTGGCGCCATACCCCTGTTTTCGGATCACCTCGGGAGCCTGTTTGTGCTTTGCACCATCGAGAAAAACCTCGTATTTCATGGCAAAAGCAACGCGAAAAGCGGATTTTCGTGTTTCAGATACCAGGGTTACACCACCTGCCTCTGCACGACAATCAATATGCTTCCAGAAAAATTCGTCGTAGTTGGAATCCCGGTTGCGTACATTGCCATCAAGATAAGGTGTAAAAGAGATCTCTGCATCAAAGTCCAATGGCTTCACCATATACCTGATCGCACCGATCTCATCATCCACGATACTCAAAAATCGTTTTGCCCTGACCTCTACATTGCGCTTATGATCAACCTGAACCGTAAAGGTCCGCTCAAGGAATCCGTGTTTCATATTCAGCAACCGCCTGAACCGGGTCACCTCCAGCTTGTGAAGGTCCAGCTGAATGCCATCAATCGTAACATCGATCCCAATCCAGTTAGGAGCGTTCAATACCTTGGCGAAAAATTCAGGATACCCGTTCTTCCACCACCCCACCCGGGTCTTATCAGGATAATA
>CAZOXI010000490.1:0-3400 GCA_964583445.1 uncultured Bacteroidaceae bacterium
ATCGGGATGGTGAAAACGGTAAATATATTCACGCATCATCCCCGATTTGGCTACCCCCGGGCGGATGATGGAGCTGGCTGCCACCAGGCTCTTGTAGTTGTTGCACCGTAGCTTCTTCAGCAGTCCGCGCATGGCCGGACTTTCGATATAAAAACAGCCGTTTGTTTCCCCTTCACGCAACTGTTTCAGTACCTTTTCATCCTTTTTGAAAAGATCGACCCGGTGCACGTCCACATCGATGTCCCTGTTGTACCGGACCGTTTCGGCCGCCTCTTTGATGTGGCCGATGCCGCGCTGACTGAGAATATCCAGTTTTTCGTACCCGATGCTCTCGGCAACGTACATGTCCCACTGCGTGGTGGGCAGTCCCTTGGGTGGCATGTCCAGCGCGGTATAGCAGGTGATGGGTTCTTCGGACACCAGTACACCCCCGGCATGGATGCTGCGCAGGTTGGGAAAATCCACCAGCTGGTTGCCCAGTTTATATATTTTCCGGATGATGTGGTTGTCGTTCATCTGGTCGTCGGGGTGTTTCACCAGCATGTCGATCTCCTCCTTCGGGAGTCCGTATACCTTCCCCAGTTCGCGAAAGATGGAGCGGTCGCGGAAGGTGGAGATGGTGCCGATCAGTGCCGTATGCCGTCTGCCATATCTTTTGAAGATATAGTCCAGCACCTCGTCGCGCTCTTTCCACGAGAAGTCGATGTCGAAATCGGGCGGACTGGACCGTTTCGGATTGATGAACCGCTCAAAGTAGAGATCCAGGTCAATCGGGTCCACATCGGTGATGCGCAGGCAGTAGGCCACGATGGAGTTGGCGCCGCTGCCGCGTCCCACGTGGTAAAAGCCGCGTGAAAGAGAGTAGCGGATCACGTCCCACGTGATGAGGAAATAGGAGGAAAACCCCAGGTTGTCGATCACCTGCAGTTCGTGCCGTATCCTCCGTAGTGCCTCTTTGTTGTTTTTCCCGTATCGGTACACCATTCCCTCCATGGCCAGCTTCTCCAGCAAGACCCGGTCGTCGGAACGTGTCCCGGTATAGGTACGTTTGTTCTTGACGGCTCCGAAATTGAAGGAGATCCCGCAGTCGGCCACCAGCTGTTCCGTATTCCGTATGATCTGTGGAAAATCTTCGTATGCACACCGCAGCAGGTCGGGCGACAGCAATACATCGTTCTGTCCCGCCGCCATCCCTGGTTTCAGCTTTCCCAGCACGATGTTGTGATCGATCGCCCGCAGGTGGAGATGCAGTGCATGATCTGTTTTGTGCCGCATCACCACCGGGTGAAAGATCACCAGCCTGGAGTGGTCATCACGCCAGGGGGAGGAGAGGATGCGGTTCAGGTCGGAAGGCTGCACTCCGATCAGCTCATTGTCCCTGAGCCGGCGTCCCGGCACTTGTCCGAACCGGTAGATGAACCAGGTATCGCGCATGGGTGGAGCCGAAGCAGGGAAGGGGAGCCTGGCCTCGTTGTGGTACGAAAGAAATTCGTTCAGCTCGCGGAATCCGTTCCCGTTCCGGGCAATACCGGTATAGAGGTACGTATCGCCGTTCCTGAATTCGATCCCGGCAATGGGGTGGAGTCCCTTTTCGTTACAACACCTGGCAAAATCCACCATCCCGGTGGAATTGTTGATATCGGTCAGCGCCAGGGAGTCAATCTCCAGCCTGGCCGCCTCCTCCACCAGGGTCTCCACCGCCATGGTGCCATACCGCAGGCTGTAATATGAATGACAGTTCAGATACATTTTTTACGCTTCTTACCATATGTATATCGCTCTCCTGACGGAACCGGACATGCGGTCCCTTAACAGGGCTTGATTTTTCTGTATTGCAACCTTCTTGCTAAAGATATTTCGCTCCTGACGGAACCGGACATGTTGCCCATAACAGGGCATTTCAGCCCCGCCAGGAAGCCCCGCCAATCTCCACCAGGACCAGCCAGGGGCAACATGTCTGCTTATCTCCAGTATCCCCACCGCCTGTTTTTCAGGTTGTCCACCTGCTGACGCCTGGTGGCGGCATCCTCTTCACTTTCCTTTTCGTCGTGGGAGGTCTTTTCCTCCAGTTCCCGCAGCTGGATCCCGCTGGCCCTCCGCACGGCGCCGGACCCGAAGCGCTTGCGCAACGTATCCATGGTCAGGTAGAGCCGCACCATCTCCGAGGTGTCCTCGAACAGGTCCAGTTGCTGCACGCCCCTGATGAGCCCGGAGAATCGCACGCCGATCAGCCGTATGAGCATGCGCCGCTGGTAGATGCGGTCGAAAAGCTCCTTTGCCATGGGGATCAGCACATGGTCGAACGAGGTGTACCCGATCCTTTGCTGCAGTGTATGGGTGTCAAAATTGGAATACCTGACCTTTACGGTGATGCATGAGGTCAGCTTCTCCTCTTTGCGCAACCGGAAGGTCAGCTTTTCCACCATCGACACCAGCAGGTCCTTCAGCCCGTTCACATCCATGGTATCCCGGTCGAAGGTCCGCTCCGCGCCGATCGATTTCCGCTCCGAGTACTGCATCACAGGGGTAGGATCGATGCCGTTGGCCTTTTTCCATATCACGGTCCCGTTCTTCCCCAGCAACCCCTCCATCATCTCTGCAGGGATTATGCGCAGGGTGCCGATACTGGAAATACCCATCGACCGGAGCAGGTGGTAAGTCTTGTTGCCGATCATAGGGATCTTCCGGATGGAAAGCGGGGAGAGGAATCCCGGGACCGTAGGGTGGGGGACTTCGATTCCACCGTTCGGCTTCGCCTCCCCGGTGGCGATTTTGGAGACCGTCTTGTTCACTGACAACCCGAACGAGATCGGCAGACCGGTCTCCCGGATGATCCGCTCCCGCAATTCGCCGGTCCACTGCATGCACCCGAAGAAACGGTCCATCCCCGAAATGTCCAGGTAATGCTCATCGATGGACGCCTTCTCATATACAGGCGCTTGTTCAGCAATGACCTCCGTGACCTGTTTCGAATACCTGCTGTAACTGTCCATGTCACCCCGCACAATAACCGCTTCGTTGCACAGGGCACGCGCCATCTTCATGGGCATCGCCGAATGCACCCCGAACCGCCGTGCCTCATAACTGCAACTGGAAACCACACCCCGGTCGGAAGCCCCGCCAATGATCACCGGTTTGCCGATCAATTTGCTGTTCTGCAATCGCTCCACGGATACGAAAAATGTATCCAGGTCCATATGCACAATACTACGCTCCATTTATTATATGCTACTTTTTGTCCAGGAAACGCGACCGGGATTGAAAAAATCCGCTTCCCAATTTGCTTTTTTCAAAAACATCCGGTATATTTGATTAGAATTTAATCAATATGGTGATTACAATATAATCAATCGATTGACAATGCGCAATATTTTTAACAAAAAAACAGTGATGTATTTTC
>CAZOXI010000491.1:0-3397 GCA_964583445.1 uncultured Bacteroidaceae bacterium
CCAATGCCTATAATCCTTATTACTCACCTGAGGGAGAAACCCTGTATAACCCGAATATTCTCTGGGAGACCACTGTAAACAGGAACCTCGGGCTGGATTTCACCCTGTTCAATTATGCGCTCAACGGAACCGTAGATCTCTATATGAATACCACCAGGGACCTGCTGCTCGCATCTGCAATATCACCTATTTCCGGATTCGAAACACAATGGAACAACATAGGCAGTACTTCCAACAAAGGAGTTGAGATGTTATTGAATGCGCAAATAGTACGGTCCGATAATTTCAGTTTATCCGCCAGCCTGAACTTTGGATTTAATAAAGCCAATATCGATGCGCTCGATGGAACCGATGAAAGGTTCTTCCAGTCCAACTGGTCAAGCACGGACCTGAAAGACCGGGATGACTATTATTTAAGTGTCGACCGGACCATTGGATTGATTTATGGGTATGTGAATGACGGCATGTACACTGTCGACGATTTTGTTGGCTATGATGAGGCAACCGACACCTATATCCTTAAAGAAGGGGTTCCGGATAATAAGAATACACTGGGTGTGAGCGATGTTCGACCCGGATACATGAAATTGCAGGATCTGAACAACGACACGATCATCGACAGCCAGGACAGAAGGGTGATAGGAAGTGCACTGCCGATAGCAACGGGTGGATTCGGACTGGATGCAACCTTTAAAGGATTTGATGCCTCCATTCTTTTTAACTGGTCCTATGGGAATGATGTATATAACTCAGGAAAAATCATCTATAACCAGTTGTACCGCACCCGGTACGGGAACATGATCAGTTCCATGAGCTCTGACAAGCGATTTACCTATATCGATGTGGATGGATCCATCTCCGGTACTGCCGGGGGAGTGGTCACGGATCTCGAACAGTTACGTCAATTAAACGAGGGAAAGACCATCTGGAGTGGTAACAATTCGTTTGGCCAGGCAACCACAGTGATTCATGACTGGGCGGTTGAAGATGGTTCCTTCCTGCGTCTGAGTACGGTTACATTGGGCTATACCCTTCCTGAACTTATCAGCAGGAAGATCGGAGTCTCACAACTACGGGTCTATGCTACAGGGTATAATATTTGGTTATGGACAAATTATTCAGGGTATGATCCGGAAGTCAGTACCTCGAGAAGCAGCAGCTATCCGGCATTGACACCGGGTCTTGATTATTCAGCGTACCCGAGAAGCCGTTCTTATACCATTGGTTTAAATGTAACTTTCTAATTTAAAAGAACCAGAGATGAAAAAGTTGAAAATAAAATATATAGTATATACCATGGCAGTACTGCTCAGTACGACTGCTTGCGATAGCTTCCTGGAGCCTGAATCCCTTTCCACATTTGATACCAAATATATTTTTTCAAATGCTGAGGATGCCCGGAAAGCTTTGAACGCAATGTACGTTCATTATAGTCATGACGGATTCCGGTCCCGGTTATCGAATAACATGACGGGCAATACGGATATCGAGCACAGTGGCGGATCCAGCGATGGGGCCAGGTACCAGATCTGGCGACTTGATGCCCAGGAAAACAACGGGGACCTGGGGTATGTCTGGGATATTGGTTACAAGGCGATCAGGGATGCCAACATTGCCATTGAAGGAATTCTTGCCAGCGAGGCCATGGATTCAGAAGATCAGGCCTTATTGGATGATATGTACCAGCTGTTAGGTGAGGCCTATACAATGAGAGCCTACTGGTACAGCATGCTTGTCTTTTATTTTGGAGATGTCCCCTTTATGACCAATGCACCTGCTGTGGGTGTCGAGTTCAACCTTCCGAAAACCGACAGGAATGAGATCCTTTCGGCTGTGATCGACGATCTGATCGAAATCGAGGGTAAGATGAAGTGGGCAGATGAATTGCAGTATGGTATTGAACAAATCAACCGTGAATACACATTGGGGATGATCGCGCGTCTGGCACTGCAGCGTGGGGGCTATTACCTGACACCGGACCTGAACATGGTACGTGAAGATGACTATCTTGATTATTACCAGGTTGCCAGGGATTATACAGCCAGGCTGATGACGCTTAAAGACAGACCGCTTCCCAGGGATTTCAGACAGGTCTTTATGAACCAGTGCAAATTCATATCACCGGTGAATGATGATATCCTGTTCGAGGTTCCGTTTGCAGTGGGTGAAGGCGATGTAGGCTGGAATATCGGCATACTCGTAGAACCGGGGAATCATCCTTATGGACAGGGAAGCAATTACATGGCCATACCGCCTACCTACTATTACTCTTTCGACAAGCAGGATAAAAGATTGAAGGTCACCTGCGGCCTCTATATGATCAATGATGAATTTGTCCAGGAACTTGTGAGCAGGGGTGATATTGATATCTCCCAGGGAAAATGGAGTCGTCACTTTTTGGACAACCCTCCCGGACCTTCTACTAACAAAGGTACCGGAATCAACTGGCCAATGATGCGTTATGCAGATGTCCTGCTCATGTTTGCCGAGGCAGAGAATGAAGTGAACGGACCCACAGCTGAAGCCCAGGCCGCCTTCAGAAGGGTGCGCCAGCGGGCATTTGATGAAGCTGACTGGGGGACAAAAGTAGATGCCTATATCGGTAACATTTCCGGTAGCAAGCAGGATTTCTTTAACGCCATCGTGAATGAACGTGCCTGGGAATTTGGCGGCGAAATGATCAGGAAATATGAGCTCATACGCTGGAACCTTTATTATGAAAAGGTAAAAGAAACGGTAGAAGGATGCAAGGCAATGGCTGACAGTGCTTTTGCCGGTATCGGTGTGCTCCCTGATTATGTCTACACCAAGTTGGACGAGAACGGGGATCTGATGATTCTGAATACGCATGAGAAGGTTGTTGCCCCGCCCGATGATACCTGGGAACGGCAAACCTGGCTCATTGCCATGTATAGCGAAGAGCGGGCCGACGGATATGCTGAATGGATTACAAGGGATTATGCGAATTATGTGAATCCTTCCAATATTGGTGTCCCGGATGGTGTCATTCGCTATATATTCCCTATTCCTACGATTGGGATCGATAACAGCAAAGGACTCCTGACAAATGATGGATATAATTTTGGATTTTAAAACTTCCAGGAACAAAGTAAAATGACAATTATGAAAGGAATAAAAACATATAGCAAGATATGGGTGCTCATCTCTTTTACGGTCATGTCCGTTTTTCTGTCCTGTGAGCCCGAGGAGAATTATCCGAGAACCAGGTTGTTTCAGCCGGTGTTGAATGAGTCGCTTTATTCTGTAGAGAATACAATCGTGGTCAACCTGGGAAACCTGAAACAGGCAACCGGTTACCTCGTTGAGGTAAGTCGCGACAGTTTTTTAACTGTGGATTATTCATTGGAGATTGATACGAATTTCGTGATCCTGGACG
>CAZOXI010000492.1:0-1865 GCA_964583445.1 uncultured Bacteroidaceae bacterium
GACTACAGATATTATAATAATTCATTTGTTGCATTTTGTAATCTAAGCAACGCAATTCCATATATAATGAAGGAAATAAGTATAAAGTTCGCGAACAAGGAACAGACCGATTTCGTGAATACTTTGAGGGGAAGGGTTAAATCCTATTTTGAAGAAAACAACATTTCCAGGTTCGGGAATAAAAATATGGTAATTAAAACCATATTCATGTTCGCACTGTTTTTTGCACCTTATCTGGCCATGCTTACGGGACTGGTTACCCATCCATGGCTGATCGCTTTGTGCTGGGTAGTGATGGGACTTGGAACCGCAGGAATCGGGCTATCTGTAATGCACGATGCCAACCACAGGTCTTACTCCAAAAACCAGTCTGTAAATAAGATACTCTCCTATTCACTTAACATGCTGGGTGGGTTTTACGCCAACTGGCAGCATCAGCACAATACAATGCACCACGGATTTACCAATATTGACGGCCACGACGAAGACATTGATGCCGGAGATATCCTGCGTTTCTCTCCCAACCAGCCTTTAAAGAAAATACACCGGTATCAGCATATATATGCATGGTTCCTGTATGGATTGATGACCCTTATGTGGTCCATCAATAAGGATTTTAAGCAGCTCTTCGGGTACATAAAAGAAGGAGTGAAACTAAGCAGGGAGAAATCTTCCCGGCAATTGATCGCAGAGATGATCATCTCCAAGATTATTTATTACGGTTACCTGCTGGTACTTCCCATGATCCTGCTTCCTATTGCTTGGTGGATGGTACTGATCCTGTATTTCGTTATGCATTTTATCACGGGGTTCTCCCTGGCAGTCATCTTCCAAACTGCTCACGTGATGCCATCTTCAGCCTATCCTCTTCCTGATGAAAAGGGGCTGATCGGTAAGAACTGGGCCATTCACCAGCTGATGACCACCACGAATTATGCCCCGAAGAAAAAGGTGTTGTCATGGCTGATCGGTGCATTGAATTACCAGGTTGAACATCATTTGTTTCCGGCCATCTGCCATGTGCATTACCCGAAAATATCCAGGATAGTGCGTGAAACAGCCAGGGAATATAATTTACCTTATCATGTGCAGCCCACCTTTCGCGCTGCGATCGCTCAGCATTACAAAATGCTTCGCGCTCTTGGAAGGGGAACTTTGGCTGCTTAGGCAAAATTCACGAGTGACAGGCGCCCAACCTCAGGAGAGACAGGCACCAGGCTCTGAAGGACAGGTTCCCGGTTCAGGAATTCCGGCATGTTTCAGCATAATAAATACAGGACTCTTTATTGTACCTTATGATTATAGAGCTGATCAGTTGTTGCATCTGGTACCGGTGATCCCTGAAACAATCGTCAGGGCATTTAAACCGCAGCGTGTAGAAACCTTCACTGTTTTTTACAGCAATCAGGAGTACCTTCACCGGGCGTCTCATTTCCGAACAACTGGCAATCACTCCCATGGCATCGTGCTGGTCCACCGTCGTTGTAAACGGGTCGGCTGCAAGACTCAGACCTTCCCTGTCTATCAACGCTTCAAGATATTCCTGTAGGAACATATCAGTAGGTTCAAACCACATCCGCAAATGAAGGTTGTGGTTCTTATTGACCAATTCCAGGGTTTGTGAGGAGGCATTTTCCACACATTGCCAGGTGGATCCGGGTGCAAATGCAATTCCCAACACGTCATTCTCAAAAAAAGAGACCTGCTGTGCACTGACCAGAACGCCACTGCATAAGAGAAATAATATCATTGCACAATGTCTTACCATCAGCCCAACCCACTTTTTTGAATCATTAAAATACATCATAATACTTTGAAATGCAACAATTTAAATGTTAATTAAGTGTATTGCAATATGCGGGATG
>CAZOXI010000492.1:1875-3390 GCA_964583445.1 uncultured Bacteroidaceae bacterium
TCTACACTCTTTCCCTACACGACGCTCTTCCGATCTCAATATGCGGGATGTAAACTGCAGTTAATGGTAAGTAAAAGCCATTTGGCGGTTTTTGCCGGGATATTTAATAACATATACATAAAACAGCAGTTTGAACAGAAATTGCAGCTAAGTCTGCATGAAATTTGCTGTATAATTTATTCAGCAATTATTTTCATTGCCAAATGGGTTGCTTGTATATAAAAATTCAAAATAGTTTACAATGATCATCAAGCTATATAGCAGGATAAAAAAAGCACTACCCCTTGTGATCATTTCACTTTTATTCATCTCTGCCACGACATTCAGTGATACAAGAGTTCATGATGATCCAGAACCCTGTAAAAAAGAAAAATTTGCCACCGCCGAACCAGGGACATGTCTTGATTCCAAAGCTTACCGGTTACTAAAGGCAATTGACCGGGTCCGGGAAAATCCCTATGACAACGAATTTGCAAAAAGACTGATCAACCTACTTGAACCGGGTATGCAGAAAGTTGTGGATACTAAAGTTTCACATGTGAAATACGATGTGCCAATCCGGATCTATTATCCCAGCCGGAAATCCGCCAGGAAACCAACCCCGGCTATATTCTTCATACATGGTGGCGGATTCAGTTATGGAAGCATTGAAGAATATGATATGACAGTGAAGAAAATTGCACGTATCACTGAAATGATCGTATTCGCTGTAGATTACCGGCTGGCACCTGAACATCCCTACCCTGCTGCACTCACAGATGTTGAGGCAGTAATGGACTGGATCATTGTCAACAGGGAAGAGCTCGGTATCGCTGGTGACAAAATTATCCTGATGGGAGACAGTGCGGGTGCCAACCTTGCCACTGTGCTTGCCATGAAAAAAAGAGATGAACGCAGGGACGAGATACTTTGCCAGGTGCTATACTACCCTCCTACCACATTCCTTGAGAAAGAATTTCCTTCGCGGGTTTATTTTCTGCGCGACGATGACCGTTCCTATATTCTTACAGAGGATTTTTTACTGAGTACCAAGAAAAATTATCTCCCGGATTCCATTCCTGAAGATCATCCATATGTTTCACCCCTGGAAGGGAACCTGTCCGGGGACCTGCCGCCTGTATTGATTATCACCGCCCAGGTAGATCCTTTGCGGGACGATGGACGCAGGTATGCAGAAAAGCTGCGGGAAGCCGGTCAGGATGTCACTTACATCGAGTATGAAGGCATGATCCATGGATTCATGAATTTTTACATGGTCCTGCCTGAAGGGAAAGAATCAATGCGCCTGGTAAGGAATTATATTGCAGGTCGGGTCGGGGGCAATGGTGGGACATAACCGGCCCACAAAATCATCAATGAATCCTTCCTCCAGGACGGGTAATCTATATTGTTAACAGCCTGGAGTTGAAAAACTTTTCGGACATACAATATTCTTTCCGCGTAAGATGCTATCTTTACAAGAAGCTTGGAAAGTAACCCATGACAGGAAGGCTTCTATTACTAACCCTGAGAAAT
>CAZOXI010000493.1:0-3384 GCA_964583445.1 uncultured Bacteroidaceae bacterium
GGGTATCAATTGCAGTTAGTGCAATAGCTGCACAATCAAACGATGAATCAGCAACCAGGTTGCCATGTTCCGCATTGTATGGAATCCCATTCGCACGATACCGGGACCCCATTCGGATGAAACCGGGGATCCCATTCGCACGATACCGGAATGCCATTCGGATGAAACCGGGGATCCCATTAGTGCGATACCGGGACCCCATTCGGACGAAACCGGGGATCCCATTAGTGCGATACCGGGACCCCATTCGGACGATACCGGAATACCAGCAGGGGAAACCGCACTTCCGGTGTTATGACCATGGTCGTTGTAAAAAGAGCACAGGTAAATTGCAAAATAAATGATGTTGCTGAAAGCGGTTTTTTAATAATTATCCTGCCGGGGTTTTATGATATTCATTACATTTAATGGCTTATTTATAAAACCTTTAAAAATGGAATGTGCAGGATACCTGGTTGCAGAAAAAGCACCCTTGGCTCAGGCGCATTTCATGCAAACCCAATGCAAACAATCAACATATGAGAAAAAAAACGATCAGAAGGATTCTCTGGGTCTTTGTCATCGGTATTATTGCCGTGGCAATCGTGTTCGTGTGGCCGCGCCTGCCGATTATCACTGCCTTTGCCGCCAAAGGCATGTGTTCGAGTGTATTTCTTGCTGAAAAGGATCCCGCTTCGGTGGAGGCCGAGGATCTGTCCTTTTTCCCCATCAACCTGGCGAAATCGAAGATCGATGTTGACGAAAAGACCGTGACCTCCACAGTTTTCGGACTTGCAAAGCGCAAGGCAGTATACCGCGAGGGACTGGGAGCGGTACTCGTCCTTGATACCCCTGAAGCAGTGCTGAGGGCACAAACTTTCGACATCCCTGATCCCGGGTACAGCCAGGACACGATTCCCTGGCCACTCGGTGATGTCGTGGATGAAACACCGGTGAATGGACTGGACTATGCCCTTTTGCAGACCATTATCGATACTTCTTTTGACAGGGCAGGAGAGGAACCCGAAAAAAAGACCCTGGGACTTGCCGTGGTGTATGACGGGAAGCTCGTTGCCGAACAATACCTCGGGGAGTACGACATGTACACAAAATTCCACGGGTGGTCCATGACCAAAAGCATCACCGGGGCACTTGCCGGGGTGCTGGTCGACCAGGGGAGGCTGGTGTTGAAGGCGCCTACAGGCATTCCGGAATGGGAGCATGATGAGCGGAATGAGATCACTACCGAAGATGTGATCCGCATGAGTACCGGGCTGGACTGGTTCGAAAATTATTTCACCATCTCCGATGCCACGGTGATGCTGATGCAAAGTGCCGACATGCTCGATTATATCACCTCATGCGAGCTGGCCCATGAACCGGGTACCGTATGGAATTATTCTTCAGGCGATGCCAACCTGCTTTCGGGTATCATCCGCCAGGAGATCAACAACGATGAAAAATACCATGCCTTTGCATACGAAGCGCTGTTTCACCGGATCGGAATGCTGAATACGATGGTAGAGACCGATGCATCCGGACTTTTCGTTGCTTCATCATACAGCTACGGGACAGTGCGTGACTGGGCCCGGTTCGGGTTGTTGTTCCTGAATGAAGGTGTATTTGCAGGGGATACGGTGCTTTCGAAGGAATGGGTCGAATTTATGAAGACAGAAGCTCCTGCCTCCGATGGTGCCTATGCCGGTACCTTCTGGCTCATGGAACCCAATCCGTTGTATGCATTAACAGATGTTCCTGACGATGTGTTCTTTGCCGACGGATTTTTGGGTCAACGGGTATACATGATCCCTTCAAAAAAACTGGTAGTGGTTCGAATGGGTTATGGTTTGTCCGGGTTCAGTATGAATGACTTTTTAAGGGAGGTAATCGGAACGTTGCCCGTCGAAAACTAGTCCTTATTAATTTGCAAGTCCTGTGGATTGCTACATGCGTATCCGGGCATTGAGGGATGTGATGCTCCTGGATGCATTGTGCGAACCAAAAAAAGGGTGCCCCTTTTGAGACACCCGCTTATAAGTAAAATTGTTGTTTCGTCCTGAAATAGCATTACTTTTTTGTATAACGCTTATACAGGACAAGTCATTGAATTGTACTATTTATCCCCTGATGGCTTTTACTCCGGGCAGTTCTTTCCCTTCGATATACTCCAGCATGGCCCCGCCGCCTGTGGATACATAACTGACCTTATCGGCCAGTTCGAATTTATTCACCGCAGCCACAGAGTCACCACCCCCAACGAGGCTGAATGCCCCTTTGGAAGTCGATTCAGCGATGGCTTTGGCAATGCTGACCGTTCCTTTCTGGAAGTTGGGCATTTCAAATACGCCTGCAGGTCCGTTCCAGAGGATGGTTTTGGATTTCATGATCACATCTGAAAACATCTTCACAGTCTCCTCGCCGATATCCAGTCCCATATACCCATCTTTGCCTTCCAGTATTGGCGTGTTGATGGTGTTGGCCTCATTGTTAAAATCATCTGCCAATACCTGGTCGACCGGCAAGACAAAGTTGACACCTTTGGCTTTGGCTTTTTTGATCACCTCAAGCGCGAGGTCCAGCTTGTCTTCCTCGCAAAGTGAATTACCGATTTGTCCGCCCTGGGCTTTAATGAAGGTGTAGGTCATTCCTCCTGCGATGATCAGGTTGTCCACACGGTCCAGCAGGTTCTCAATCACCTGAATTTTGTCAGATACCTTGGCGCCGCCCATGATTGCAGTAAATGGAGAAGCTGATTCTTTCAAAACCTTGTCCATTGCTTCGAGCTCCTTGTTGATCAGGAAGCCGAACATTTTTGCATCGTCATCGAAAAAATCGGCGATCACAGCTGTGGAAGCATGTGCCCGGTGGGCCGTCCCGAATGCGTCGTTCACGTAAACATCTGCGTATGCAGCAAGTTTACCTGCAAATTCCTTTGTCGCTTTCTGTTCCTCGGGTGTTTTTACCTTGTTTTCAGCCGAATAGAACCTGAGGTTTTCCAGCAACAGCACCTGGCCTGGTTTCAGGGAGGCTGATTTCTCCCTGGCTTCCTCGCCGATACAATCATCGGCAAACTGTACTTCTACGCCCAGGTGATCCGAAAGTACCGGGATCACGTGTTTGAGCGAGAACTTCTCTTCCGGTCCGCCTTTTGGTCTTCCGAGGTGGGACATCAGGATGGCGGATCCACCGTCACCAATGATCTTCTTAATGGTGGGAAGTGCACCACGGATCCGGTTGTCATCCGTTACGTTGAATGCGTCGTCCAGTGGTACGTTGAAATCCACCCTTACGATTGCTTTCTTGCCGTCAAAATTGTAATTATCAATGATTTGCATAATGTGTTGTTTATGTGAAAGATGTTGAAATATTTCAGGAGTAGCAAAGGTACTATTTATGCCCTAAAGT
>CAZOXI010000494.1:0-3375 GCA_964583445.1 uncultured Bacteroidaceae bacterium
GAAGATAGATGTACCGTCTTTTTGGTAGGTGGCCATAACAGCATATTCGAGACCCACTTCAGAATAGAGGAAAAGCTCTTCAGAACGCGCTGTATCCCTGTAATCAACTACTCCTGACTCATAATCGCCCTCGTAGAACGTGAGTGGAACATAAGGATTTTCATCATTGATTGTTACCGTAACGATCAGGTCTGCAGAGTCAGGGATGTTGTCAAGACAAAAATCACAATCAATATAATAATCCATGTCTTCCTGTTCGCAGCCAGCTATGTTTACAGCAAGAACAAGGAAAATGGCCAGCATGGCTTTTGTGAATCTGTTGCGTTTTTTTATTCGTGTCATTCCCAGTTGATTTCTTTCCTGTCGTATTGCACTTCAGGATATTCGATGCGATAAAAGATAGTGAGGTTGAATTTCAAAGGGTTGTCCAATGCACTCTCAAAATGAAACCAGTCAGCCCCGGCTTTCATTCCCAGGTACCTGCCCCGAAGGGCGAACCCGGCAGTAGGGATGATCCTGTATGTTGCACCCGGATCCTTGATTGTGCCCGGATAACGGGGGAACGACAGATATCCGCTTAATTCTGTATACAGGGAAAACTGTATTCCGGCCCTTGTTTCGTGAAATGTGAAATTTTTCCCGAAGCTGTGACTCCAGCCGATCCTTCGTTCTCTGAATTGAAAGATGCTGTCATTAATGGTAGTTTGAATTTTCAGCAAAAAAGGTCTGTAATCGATGCCGGTTCCGAAGTAATACCCTTGTTTGGTATCAACGATATTACCCCTGAATTGGATAAAATAGTCGGTGGTATTGAACGAATTTCCAAACAGCATCCTGAATTCAGAGAAATCGGTTCCTCCTGGCACTGTTCCTCCCTGCTCCCTGATCAGGCTGATGATACTGTCGTTTCCGTTGATCCGCGCCAATTCGGCAATGTTCCTGTTTTTTTTGACCACATGATGCACATCAGCACCCTGCGCGATCAACATCCTTGCGGCCTTCAGATCTCCGTAAGTAACGGCGTAGGCGAGCGGAGTGTAATTCCTCTCATTGGCAAGGTTTGGATCAGCCTCATAGTCCAGCAGCAGGTCCATGATATCGTAGCTGCCATGCTGTGTTCCCACGATCAAAGGCGTGTTGTCCATCTGATCCCGCGTGTCCGGATCCAGTCCGTTCTGCAGCAATACATCAGAGGTCTCAAGGTGTCCAAAAGTTACAGCGGCCATCAGGGGATCGTTGCCCTGATTATCGCGTATTGCCGGATCGGCATCGTAAAACATCAGCAGGTCTGCTGATTGATACTGGTTCGTGGCTGCTGCATACAGGAGTGGTGTGACCCCGAAATCATCTCTGATATTTGGATTGGCACCCTGTTCAATCAAAAATTTGGCAGTCTCGAAATCACTGTTGAAGATGGCAATAAACAACGGTGTCGTTCCATTGAACCCAGAGGTATTCACGTCGGCCCCTGCATTGATAAGCAGGTTCATGATCTGCATGTTTCCATTTTCCACAGCATACATCAGGGCGGAGTTGCCAACCTTTGAGACTGCATTGGGATCTGCACCGCGTTCCAGCAGCAATGCAGCGTGAACCGGGTTGTCCCTGATCACCGATTCAACCAGGTTGCTAGCGTCATCACCGGCCTTGAAATAGGATGAGTCAGTAAGCTGTACCTGGGAAAATAGCAGTGTATGCGAAAGCACTCCCACCAGGAAGGTGAGCAAACCGCACTTCAAATTAGGCTTATTCATTGTTGACAGTTGTAGTAGTGTTGAAATCCAATACCTGTTAACCTCCCGATCTTTTCACCTTGTAATTCTCCTGTTCGAGAATTTGTATTGATTTATTGCGGTGGTCCCCCTGTAACAGGATCATGCCTTCTTTCACAGAGCCTCCGACACCGCATTTGGTCTTGAGCAGCTTTCCGAGCACCTTGAGGTCCTCTTCGGTACCGATAAAGCCCTCTACGAGGGTGACTGCTTTTCCTTTCCTGTTTTTTTTGTCAAGGGATACAATAAGTTTCTGTTGCTCAGGCGGTAGCGTTTCTTTACTTTCTTCTTCCTCCTGGTCGTAGTTGAAATCCTCGTTGGTAGAATATACCACCCCCAACCTTTTTTTCCAATCGTTGTCCATACGCTGACTTTTATACAAAAGTAAAGCATTCAGTTAAAGTATTTCAATCTTATCTGAAATTTCTCCAGGGGTTTTCCGGACCCCAATTATTCAAATTTGTTGATAAAACGTTCATAGAATTCAACCATATGCAACTGTCCGGTGCACCCTGCCTTCAAAAATTATCCCTAACTTCGTTTTATATTTTCCGACCCGGCCAATGAAACGAACATTATTTATAGTGCTTATTGTAAGTTTCTGTCATACAATCATCCTGGCTCAAACAGGTGCTGAAGATTTTTGGCTGAGTAACGGGTTCAGTGACGGGGATACAGTATACACAAATTCTGGTTGGTTTTATGATGACGGCGGGAATGGTGTATACCAGCAAAACCAGGATTGGACGGTTACATTTTGTTCGGAAAACGGGAGCCCCCTGACCCTCGATTTTTCAAATTTCAGAACACATTTCGGAGGTACGATAGGGGACGGTACTTTTGATGACTATGATTACATTACGGTGGATTATCCTGGAGCCAGCTATGTAGCTTATCATGACAATACACCCGAATTCAGCTTTACCTCCCAGGCTTCATGTATCACGGTAGGGTTCATTTCGAATGACGACGGAATGGTTGACTCGGGTTGGGTAGCGGAGATCTATGCCCTGCCACCTCCTTTTAATAACGACCCTGCCGATGCGGAAGAATTGGTTGTAGGAAATATTTGCTCCCCTTCATTCTATAGCAACAAGGGCGCATTCAACACCACCAGCCTGGGCAATCCACCCTGTCAGACCTATTTTGGCGGTGATGTATGGTTCAGGACGGAAGTTCCGGCATCCGGCATTTTGAAGCTAGAGACATTTGCTGGTACGCTGGATTATGCCATACTGGATATCTATAACAGCCAGGATGCAGCATTGCTCGCATCGGAAAGGATCGCCTGTGTTGATGACGGAGGCGCCATGCCTTCCGTGATCCTGGCAGCGCCGGATGTCAATCCCGGTGATGTGGTATATATCCGGTTATTTGGTGAACAGGCGAAAAGCGGATTGTTTGGTATATGTGCTTCTGATCCGGCTGCTGAGGTTACAGGGTTCACCGGCCCGGGAGGGGTAGGCGATTCAGTCAGCCTGGACTATTGGTTCAAACCTGATAAAGGAGTATTAAACAATACAGGAACCATTGCTGTAGCTGAGGAGTGGGTCAGGACCTGGGAGGATCAGTCGGGAAATGAAAAGCACCTTGTCCAGGACGA
>CAZOXI010000495.1:0-3374 GCA_964583445.1 uncultured Bacteroidaceae bacterium
CTCCCAGAGCGTCGCCTTCTGCCAGTGATGCTTTTCACCAAGGTGGAATCCATGGTCGGAAATGAACAGAACAATTGTATTATCCTTATATGGACTTTTATCTAAAGCATCAAGTAATCGGCCAAATTGAGCATCAACATAGGCAATTGTAGCCAGGTAACCTCTGACAGCCTCTTTGTGCAGGCCTGCCTCCATGATTGCATCCACAAATTGCCCCTTACCGGATGTCAACTCCACCCAACGTTCGGGCACATCTGCCAGGTCATTTTCTTTTATGTCCGGTGTAACAATATCTTCAAGGGGAAACATATCGAAATATTTTTGCGGCACATACCATGGCATATGAGGATTAAATGTACCACATGCAATAAAGAATGGTTTATCATGCTTCTCTTGAAGTCGCTTAATAGCATTATTGATATTATGAGTGTCATTCATATCCTCCTCATCAAGATGGATAGGCCCCCAATCCTGCTCACCACGACCTACTGATGTCAGTGGTGCTCCCGGAGGTGCCGGGTCTCTTTTGTGACCTATTTTTTTCGTCCCAGTTCTCCTTTTGATCTCAACCATGTGTGATTTTCCCGTAACCGGCCGTCGAATAGCCAGCTTTTTTAAATGAACCCGCTAATGACAGCGCCTCTTTTAATGGCTCACTTAATCTTGATCCTGGCGTATTATGATAGTGTCCCGAATTCCAGGGTGCCACACCAGATGTAAATGCGGTTCTTGAAGGAGAACAAACCGGAGCTGCTGTATAAGCATATTTAAAATTAACTCCGCTTTCAGCAAATTCATTGATGTTTGGTGATATCACATTTCCCGTATATCGCTCGGGATTACCAAACAACCAGCTGTTCATGTCGTCTGCTACCAAAAATAAAACATTCATCGGTTGATCTACCTCCCTGGTTTGTGCGGGTGCTAAAAACGGAAGAATTAACAATAACGGTAATGCAAACAATCTTTTTGTCAATTTTTTTTCAATCATTTTGAATTCTCCTATTTTATTGGAAATAATAATATTAAGTATTGTAATATGTTACTAATTTCGTTAAAGCTGCTTTATCATACTATTAAATATCAATCATCCCCATTATTATTTACTTAATTTATTATTAACGTAAGTTTCTTCCTGATATAATCCCAATCTTGCTATGGCGGTAAATCACCTTGGAGTAACCAGCCCGGTCTGCATGGCTGCCTGTCATAAATGCAAGTCGTGTTGGAGAACAACAGTTATGGACATAAAAACTGTTAAATCTTATTCCCTCTTCACTCAGCCGATCCATATTGGGAGTTTCAATAACTGTTGATCCATAGCAACCCAAGTCTCCATAACCCTGATCATCGGACAAGATAAAAATAATATTGGGTTTGGATTTTTCATCGTTATTCTGTGCAAAGCAATAAGCACCTGTAAGAACAAAAACAAGTGCGAAAATCATATTCATATTTCTCATAATCAAATATTTAAATTTTAATTTATTATTACCTTTCTAATTGAATTATTCATTATATATACAGAACTCGCTAATATCAAGCCCAGGCTCACATTTGAGGATATGAATTCTAACCTTTTTAGCTTTAATAGTATTAAACCGATGCATTTGAACCCTCTGGGGAAATTGATCACTTAAAATAGTTTGCCATCCATCTCCATTGTGGAATTGTAACTATTAAATGTATCTCTTAATTTTATTGTGCCGGGAATCCGAATGTTGCTGAAGTCAAACAGTGTGCGCGTGTCGAAAGGGATATTGATTTTTACGCCCCGTTTTTCAACAAAAGGTTTTTGTTCCCGATCTTTGATTGGAAGTCCAAGTTTAAGCAGCTCTGCAACTTCAAGTCCAGCGTACATGACGCCTTTTGCATCGGTTCCAATAATTTCGATACTGTGCTTTCCTGTATTTCTGATTTTAAACGCTTCGGGTTTTGAGACATTTTTTTCGATGAGCAGAGAAATATTCAATTTATCTTTCCCTGATTCTTTTATTGCATCCTGATTTTTATATTTCTCCAGGCCACCAATAGGATTTTATCAGCTCCCTTGGCTCTGTGTTTGCCCCTTGGATATCAATGAACCTGAAAAGCAATTACTCCTTCGGGAGCTATTAAATCACTTAGCAGGTCGGCGGCTGGTTTCCCATTCACCCATGTTTTTATGCTTTTACCTTTTGCGATCACACGTATCTCATTCCACTGGTTTGAAATGAAGTTTTCGTTTTCTTCAGGCAGATCTTCACTGAGCCACATCCCCATGCCTTGTCCGAAGATATACCACGTTTTGCGATAGTCCGCCTGGATTTCAACTTGCGCCCTCGCATTGTAGCTTCTGGGGTACTTCTGATTTGCACTCCACTGTTTAGGCCTTCGTCGATTTTTACCTCAAAAATTAATTCGAAATCTTTGAATTGGTTTTTTGTGGCCATAAAGGCTCCATCGTTGCGAGGAATTCGTGTACGTCCTACGATGGTTCCGTTTTCGATGTCGAATGTTGGAGGTGCAGCTCCGCCGCCACGGTATTCCCATCCATCGAAGTTTTTACCCTTAAACAATGGTTGCCATTCTTGCGCAATGCCAGGATAAAACAGTTGTAAATTATTTCTTCTTCTTCATAAAATAAAAAACAGCTCCACCGGCAACAACAACAGCTACAATACCAATAATCAGCGCTTTTGATGGTCCCTGATCTACTTCCTCCAACCCATAAAAGATATCACTCATCGCTGCACTATCCTGTGCCTCACCACTTTCCTCCAGGTAGGTTTTTTCCTGGGCGTTCAGACTGTTTGTATTAATCGCTAACATCAGAAACACAACCAACCCTGTAATAATCGCTCTTATTTTCATCTCAATCTAATATTAATATTATGTTTTTAAAAAATAAATTACTTTTTACTTAATCGCTTTTCCCTTTCGATTAGTATTTCCTGGTAATACCTGGCCATACTCAAATTTCCTAATTTTTCATAGCAGGAAATTAGAATCGGTACAATATTATAGTATTTGTTATTATTATCCACAATCTTAAGGCATTTATTTAAGGCATCTTCATATTTTCCTGCGTCATAATCCAACTGGGCATCAATCATATTGATTCTTTCGCTCCAGGGATGAATTTCTTTTGCACTGTTAATGAAAGTTTGACAAGAGATAGTATCCCCGGCATTATAAAGACATTCTGCCTTGTATTCATATAACACAAAATTATTGGGATCTCCAGCAATCGCCTTGGAGAGTAAATCCTCAGCCTGGTTGTAATTACCAAACCGCGCCTGTTGAATACCTTCAAAATCATTCAAACTCTTCCTCTTAATAATTACTGCCAGAGGCACCCCATAGCTATCACGTACTATTTTTATAGTTCCAGT
>CAZOXI010000496.1:0-3368 GCA_964583445.1 uncultured Bacteroidaceae bacterium
CTCCCCCTCTCCTCGTCTCCCCGTCTCCCTGTCTCCCCCTTTCCCTGTCTCCCTCTCTCCCCGTCTCCCCGTCTCCTCAGCCGACACTTCCCTCGAGAGTGATCTGCAACAGCTTTTGAGCTTCCACGGCAAACTCCATGGGCAATTTATTCAGCACCTCCTTGGCATATCCGTTGACGATCAGGCCTATGGCGGTTTCCGTATCGATCCCCCGCTGGTTGCAGTAGAAGATCTGGTCCTCGCCGATCTTGGACGTAGTGGCCTCATGCTCCACAATGGCGGTATCGTTTTCGATCTCCAGGTATGGGAACGTATGGGCTCCGCACTTATCTCCCAGCAACATGCTGTCGCATTGCGAAAAGTTTCGTGCATTCTCTGCTCCTTTCAGGACCTTCACAAGGCCGCGGTACGAGTTTTCACTTACCCCGGCACTGATCCCTTTGGAAACAACGATACTTTTGGTGTTTTTTCCAATGTGGGTCATCTTGGTTCCCGTATCCGCCTGCTGGTGGTTGTTTGTTACAGCCACAGAATAGAATTCACCCGTTGAATTATCGCCCAACAGGATACAGCTTGGGTATTTCCATGTGATCGCTGAACCGGTTTCCACCTGTGTCCAGGAGATCTTGGAGTTATCGCCCCTGCAGATCCCGCGCTTGGTCACAAAATTGTAAACCCCGCCCTTACCGTTCTTGTCGCCCGGATACCAGTTCTGAACAGTGGAGTATTTTACCTCTGCGTTTTCCAGCGCAACAATCTCCACGATGGCAGCATGCAGCTGGTTCTCATCACGCATGGGAGCGGTGCACCCTTCCAGGTAACTCACATAGGAGTCGTCCTCGGCCACGATCAGGGTCCGTTCAAACTGACCCGTGTTGGCCGCGTTGATCCTGAAATAGGTGGAGAGCTCCATCGGGCATTTCACCCCTTTGGGAATGTAGCAGAATGAGCCATCGCTGAATACAGCGGAGTTCAAAGCCGCGAAATAATTGTCTGTATAGGGAACCACACTTCCCATATATTTTTTTACCAAATCAGGATAGTTCTTCACAGCATCGCTGAACGAGCAGAAGATGATTCCCAGGTCGGCCAGGGTCTCCTGGAAAGTTGTTTTCACCGAGACGCTGTCCATGACCGCATCCACGGCCACCCCGGCAAGCTGCTTCTGCTCTTCCAGGGGGATCCCCAGTTTGTTGAATGTATCGATCAATTCCGGATCCACATCATCCATGCTTTCATATTTGGCATTCCGTTTGGGAGCTGCATAATAGATAATATCGTTGTAATGGATCTCGGGGATCTTCAGGTGTGCCCACTCCGGCATCTTCATGGTCAGCCAGTGCCTGTATGCTTTCAACCTGAACTCGGTTAACCATTCGGGCTCTTCCTTCTTTGCCGAGATGGCACGTACGATCGTCTCATTCAGTCCGGGAGGCAGGGTTTCCGTTTCTATGAGTGTCTGGAACCCAAATTTATAATCACTCGCCGTAACTTCATTGATTATTTTATCTTGTTCACTCGTCATAATCAACCTCTCTTCTTCGTTCTATGCGCCGATTTAAATGGATTAATTTAAAATAGACGCAAATATACAAATTCTTGTTATTACATTTGTACTACACCGGGCAATTGGTTTTGTTCAATACAACATGTGTAATATGAAAGAAGAGCGTTTGCGTTCAATAGAGGAACTGGGAGAATTTGGTCTGATCGAGCACCTTACAAAGGGGTTGGAAAAAAGACAGGAAAGTACGTTGAAAGCAGTTGGAGACGATGCGGCAGTGATCGATTTTGGCAACCAGTGCCAGGTGGTCACTACCGACATGCTGGTGGAGGGGATCCACTTCGACCTGATGTATACGCCACTGAAGCACCTGGGATACAAGTCTGTGATCGTTAACCTGTCGGATGTGTATGCCATGAATGCCGTACCACGTCAGATCACTGTTTCTGTGGCCATTTCCGGGAAATTTTCAGTTGAGGCACTGGAGCAGTTTTACGAAGGCGTGAAACTGGCTTGTGAGCAATACAGCGTAGACCTGGTGGGTGGTGATACTTCGGCCTCGCTGACAGGTCTGATGATCTCGGTCACAGCGATGGGAACAGTGCCAAAGAAGGAGATCGTTTACCGCAGCGGTGCGAAGGTAAACAACCTGATCTGTGTGACTGGTGACCTGGGGGCGGCGTACATGGGTTTGCAGGTGCTGGAGCGGGAGAAGAAGGTGTTTGAGGAGGACAGCAAGACCCAGCCCATGCTGGGAGATTATGAATATGTGGTGGGGCGGTTCCTGAAACCGGAGGTGCGGGTGGACACGTTATTGAAGCTCCGTGAGCTGGATGTATTGCCCACCTCCATGATCGATATCAGTGATGGGCTTTCATCGGAGCTCCTGCACATTTGCAAGGAGTCGGGGTGCGGGGTGGTGATCTACCATGACAAGCTCCCCATCTCCATGGAAGTCAATCTTGCAGCAGCAGAGTTCCAATTGGAACCTTTGATCCCGGTATTGAACGGGGGAGAGGACTATGAGTTGTTGTTCACCGTTCCCCTTGCTGCACATGATAAAGTGAAAAGTATCCCGGGGATCAGTATTATCGGGAACATCACGGAGCACAAGGGCACTGCCATTATGATGACTGAAGAAGGACAGGCGGTCACGCTGCAGGCCCAGGGGTGGCAGGCCTATACCCGTTGATATTCATGGAAAGTTATTCTATTTCTATGCATTGTCGGAGCGATTTTTCAATTGTGCAAAGCCCTATTCTGAATACAACGTTTACAGTTGAATTACTTTAAAAAAGATACTATAAAAAGTCGAGAATTATAGTTGAGGTACAATTTGGAACAGGGCTCACATCTTTATCAGATTATTCTGACTTCGACCTTAAATATTGTTCTCCGCAGGGTCATTGATGAATTGAATTTTGTAGGATGTTCCGCCGGGAACAATGTTTATGTAACCGTTCCGGATTTATTCCTTCTCCTCCCCGTCGAAGTATCCCTTGATGATCCCTCGTTTGGAATCCCTGATGAACAGGACAATTTCGTCACGTTCATTGGAAGCGGGGAGGTTGACATCCACAAAGTCGATGGCATCGGAAATGTTCAGTCCGCGCTGGTAAACGATGCGATAAACCTCCTGTATGGCATAAATGGTGTCGTTGTTGAAATTTCTTCTTCTCAGTCCAATGGAATTAATGCCTGTAAATGAAAGGGGATCGCGACCTGCCAGGATAAAAGGGGGTACATCTTTGGTTACCTTGCTGCCACCCTGGATCATCACATGGGTGCCGATCCTGACAAACTGGTGGACCAGGCTGCCAGGACTGACAATGGCCCAGTTGTCTACTTCGACCTCGCCTGCCAG
>CAZOXI010000497.1:0-3366 GCA_964583445.1 uncultured Bacteroidaceae bacterium
AGGTAGGGTAAATCACAGAGCCAGGTAAGCAACTGCGCTCAGGGAAGAGTCCAGCAATGGGAACAGCGCATACCAGTGGCATAGTGTAGCGTCCGGGAACAATGTGTATAACCAAAACAAGGCTGCCGGCAACCCGGCAGCCTTGAGTCAATTCATTTTCATACGTTTTTATCCCAGATACGTCTTTAACAGTTTGCTTCTTGAAGTATGTCTCAGTCGCCTGATTGCTTTCTCCTTGATTTGACGCACACGTTCCCGCGTCAGTCCAAATTTCTCACCGATCTCTTCAAGTGTCATTTCCTGACAGGCAATACCGAAAAAGAGTTTAATGATGTCCCGTTCCCTCTCGGTAAGCGTGGCAAGCGCACGCCCTACCTCGCGGGCCAGGGATTCGTTGATCAGGGAATTGTCTGCATTCGGTGAATCATTGTTCACCAACACATCCAATAAACTGTTGTCTTCACCATCTACGAAAGGAGCATCCACAGACACGTGACGGCCGGAGACCCTCAGTGTGTCGGAGACTTTTTCCTTTGGCAGTTCCAGTGCTTCAGCCAATTCTTCGGGCGTAGGAGTACGCTCGAACTGCTGTTCGAATTTCGAAAACGCTTTGTTGATCTTGTTAAGTGAACCAACCTGGTTCAGGGGTAAGCGAACGATCCTCGATTGCTCAGCAAGGGCTTGAAGAATGGATTGACGGATCCACCATACGGCGTAAGAGATGAACTTGAAACCACGTGTTTCATCAAATTTCTCAGCTGCTTTGATCAGTCCCAGGTTCCCTTCATTGATCAGGTCGGGCAAACTCAGCCCCTGGTTCTGATACTGTTTTGCAACGGAGACGACGAAACGAAGGTTGGCCCTGGTCAGTTTTTCCAGTGCCTGTCTGTCACCTTTCTTGATCCGTTGTGCCAATTCGACTTCTTCCTCAACAGTGATCAGTTCCTCCTTACCAATCTCCTGTAAATACTTGTCTAACGACGCACTCTCCCGATTGGTAATGGATTTAGTGATCTTTAACTGTCTCATTTAATTCCTCCTCGAATTTTTACTTTAAATATTAAAACCCTGCAAATTTATCACCTTATTTACTTACAGTCAATATAAATAACAAAAAATAAAGAAGACCGTTAAAGCAAGGCCTTCTTTATCATAACGCAAGAGATTATTGTGTTAGTATCGATCTACATGCCAAATGCATAGTATGATTTCGATCCATCGTCATAAACACCCTCTATAATCACTCCTCCGTCAACGCCTCGCAGGATGTCGGATATTTCATTAACACTATCAACGGGCTTTTTGTTTACAGAAGTGACCACAAACCCCTTTTTAATTCCGACTTTCATGAATTTTCCGGGTTTCAGATCAACGACCCGTACACCATTATTAATTCCCAAACGTCGTTTTTCGGCTGTTGTAATGGGTTCGAAGGTTGCGCCAAGTACTTCAATGATCGCATCGGTCCGCACAATATCAGTGCTCCCCTGCATGTTACGCAAAACTACGTCGAATTGTTTCAGGGTTCCTTTTCTTTTCAGGATTACTTTCACCTCATCCCTGGGCCTGTATTTACTGATCTGTTCCTGCAGCTGCGATACAGTATTTACCGTGATATCGTTGATTGACATGATCACATCTCCGGGCCTGATACCGGCATCCCTGGCTGCGCCGTTTTCGCTAAGGCCTGTAACGTACACGCCCTGTGTACTTTCTAAATCTTCTTCCTTAGCCAGTTCGGAAGTAACATTGGTAATCGTCACGCCCAGGATTGCACGCTGTACTTCCCCGAATTCCATCAGGTCGCCAACAACTTTTTGTACAATGCTTACCGGAATCGCAAATGAATATCCAGTATAATTTCCTGTGCGCGAAGCAATAGCTGTATTGATCCCTACCAGCTGTCCGATAGTATTGACAAGTGCCCCGCCACTGTTTCCGGGATTCACTGCGGCATCCGTCTGAATGAATGATTCAATGGAGAAGCTGTTGCGCAGGATATTGATATTCCTGGCTTTTGCACTTACAATACCCGCGGTAACTGTTGAGGTAAGGTTATAGGGATTACCTACTGCAAGGACCCATTCACCCAGCTGGATGTTGTCCGAATCACCATATTTCAATGTGGGCAGTCCTTTTTCATTTATCTTGATCAACGCAAGGTCTGTAGTAGGATCAGCACCAATCAATTCAGCGGTAAACTCCCGGCGATCGTTCATGGTTACCTGGATCTCATCAGATCCCTCGATCACATGATTATTAGTAACGATATATCCATCCTGGCTGATGATCACACCTGATCCGAATCCTGTTACAGGGCGAGGCTCACTTTCAGGGGTGATCCCAAAAAAGAATTCGTACAGCGGGTTGACTTCCATCTCTCTGAATGCAGTAGTCTTCACATGGACCACCGCATTTACGGAAGCTTCAGCAGCCGCTGTAAAATCCATGGTGTACCTGCTCTCAGCAACAGGAAGATTGATCTGCCGTGCAACCGGTTGGGTAGGTATTTCCACAATCTGTTGTTCAGGCTGGAAGAACTTTGCATATATAAATACAGCAGCCAGAGCTGACAGTAATGAAAATCCAAATAAACCAATTACTTTTCGTGATTTCATAAATATATAATTTAGTTATAGTATTAATTTACAATATGTTATAAACTTCTTTTTTTCTCAATGTGACCAGTTGCCTCGCAGCATATTTATATTCAAGATGTGCTCGGCGAACCTTCATCAATTTGCCTTGCGCTTCGTGCAATATCTACATCCCCTTTTGTGCTTGCTGCCTCTGAAATAAGAATGCTCAATGATGAAGGTTTCATAATTTTAATTTTAAATATCCGTTGCAACATGTTCAAATTCCATGCCCCGAATCAATGTTTCCCCCACTTAACAAATCAGAATCCAAAAATATTGTAATTTTATGACTCATTTAACCTTTTTTAACGAACCATCGATTTGAAACTACGATTTTCAAAATATCACGGGACAGGCAACGACTTCATCATGGTCGACAGCAGAAGAAATGTCATGTCTGATCAATCTCCACAACACATTTCCAGGTTGTGTGACAGACATTTTGGCATAGGCGCTGACGGCCTGATCATATTGGAATCATCGGAAAAATATGATTTCAGTATGAAATATTTTAATGCAGACGGGTACCCGGGCAGTATGTGCGGCAATGGTGGCCGATGCATTACGTCCTTTGCCAGGAAATCGGGATGGATCAACAGCGATTGTGCATTTGAAGCCGCTGACGGTGCACACAGATCTTCCGTATTGGCAGACGGCCGGGTAAAGCTGGAACTCAGAGACGTGAAGGGTATCGAGAAGATCCAGGAGGGATATTTGCTGAATACAG
>CAZOXI010000498.1:0-3366 GCA_964583445.1 uncultured Bacteroidaceae bacterium
ACTTACAGCGGAAACTTCCAGCAAGCGCATCTATAATATCACACTTGACCTAAAGAATTCA
Organism: uncultured Bacteroidaceae bacterium; assembly: GCA_964583445.1. GTDB lineage: Bacteria > Bacteroidota > Bacteroidia > Bacteroidales > M55B112. The sequence goes on from CAZOXI010000498.1 coordinate 62, forward strand.
GGCATAGCATATGAACCGGGAGATTCGATTGGGATTTTCTGTCCGAACTCAAGGTTATTCGTAGATCAGATTCTTCGTCAGCTCCAGTTTGATCCAACCTATGTTGTTACAGTAAAGGGGCAACAAATGTTGTTGAAACAGGCACTGGTGCATGAATTTGAACTAACAGTCGTTACACCGGTGGTCATGCAGAAATATGCCGAATTAACTTCAGATCCGAAATTATACAATATACTTGAAAACAAACAGGCTACATCCGAATATGCTGCCGGAAGTGATATCCTGGATCTGTTCACGGATTTTCCGGGAAATTTCACCCCTGAAGAATTGATCGGCGTACTTCGAAAACTGGCTCCGCGGCTTTATTCAGTTGCATCAAGCAGGAAGATCAACGAAGATACTGTTGATCTGGCTGTAGGCATTATTGAATACAGTTTGAGTGGAAGGGAGCGGATCGGGGTGGGATCTTCTTTCATTGCAGACCGTTTGGAGGAGGGAGAAAAGGTACCTGTGATGCTTGAAGAAAACGGTAAATTCAGACTTCCTGAAGATGTTTCGCGTCCGATTATTATGATTGGTACGGGTACCGGTGTATCTCCATACAGGGCTTTCCTGCAAGAGAGAGAGCAAGCAGGGGCCCATGATAATTGGCTGTTTTTCGGTGAGCGGAATGCTGCCACAGATTTCATTTATGGAAACGATTTCCTTACTTTTCATGACAATGGCGTATTGCGGCGCCTGGATGCAGCATTCTCCCGGGATAACAGCGATGGTGGGTATGTGACTGATCGTATCATGGAACAATCGTCTGAATTATACCGTTGGATTGAAGCAGGTGCAAATATTTATCTGTGCGGGAATAAGCGTACCATGGCTCCGGATGTCAGAAAAGCAATTGTAAACGTGATCAGTAAAGAGGGTGCTGTATCCCCCGACAGGGCACAGGTCATCCTGGAAAACCTGAAAGAGGACAAACGGTTCCAGGAGGATGTATACTGATGAATATCAACCTTTAAACCTATTCTCTTCATACACAGTACTCATAGCAGGTTGAGCGATTTCAAGCTGATCAAACCAGGTAGCTTCTGCATCATAGTGAGCGAAAAATGGCTTGAAGGTCTGTGAAGCATCGCGATGCCGTACATATTGTAACATGAAATATTTCTTTTGATCCACAGGATTATCTACTACACTCATCACCTGCACTTTCCCTTTACTGGCTGACATCACAGGAGCGGTCAGGGTTTTTGCAAAACTTGCAGCCTCCCTGATGGCATTATGATAAATGTCGTAGACCCGGGCGATGGGTAATCCAAAATATTCATAGGGCCCTGTTTCCCGTTCAATAAACATGTAATAAGGTATCATACCGAGGTTGACTTGTTTGGTCCACATTTCACGCCATATTTCAGGTGCATCATTGATATTCTTCAAAACAGGAGCCTGCGTACGGATCTCTGCCCCGGTTTGCCTGATGTTATACATGGCCTCTTGCACTGCTACATTGTCCATTTCGTTCGGATGATTGAAATGTGCCATAAATGCCAGGTGCTTGCCATTGTCAACGATTCGCCGGAATAGTGCAAGCATGTCCGCTGCTTCATCACTGAAGGTGGGCAAAAATGTAAAGGGCCAGTAGGTGAGGGACTTTGTACCAAACCGAATGGTGTCAAGATGTGGAATATCTGCTTCGAAAATTTTATCGATGTATTCGGAAATGGTCCCCGGACTCATCACCATCGGATCACCGCCTGTAAACAGGATTTCATGGATCTGTTCATTTCTCCTGATGTATTCAGTCACTTTTTCTACCTCCCGCATGGAAAACTGAAGGTCAAGCTCCTTAACAAACTGTGGCCATCGGAAGCAGAAGGTGCAGTGTGCATGGCAGGTTTGTCCCTGGCTGGGGAAGAACAGTATGATGTCCTTGTATTTATGCTGGCAACCATCAAGGGGTTGCCCGTCGAGTTCAGGTATGTTGGTCATCTGCTCTGCAGGATGAGGATTCAGTTTGAGCCTGATCCTGTTGACGATTCGTTGAAATTCCTTTTCCGGGACCTGGTTATCATATGCGGTTTTGACTTCCTGGTACTGCTCTTCTTTTAACATCTCCCTGACCGGAAAATTAAGAATAAACACAGGGTCTGTTTCATAATTCGACCAGTCGATGAGGTAATCTGTTACATAATTATTTGTTTTGAATGGCAATACCTGGGCTACGATCTCAATCTCCTTTTTCTTTTCTTCAGGAAGGTTTTTCAGGTACTCAATCTGTCTGAAATTGCTCTTGTTATAGGTAATGAATTTCATATTTTCTCTCCTTTTGGTTTAAATTTGAACAAATAACTTCATGTTATGCGAATCTGCGGATCCAGGAATATGGAGGGGTGATGATTACTGTCGGGGGTTGTAATGGTTTAATAAACTACCAATTAAGCCATGTGGATTTCGGCTGGCTGCAATGCATTGTTCCTCTAATATAAGCATTATATTTATAAAAAAGAAAAAGAGATGCGTAAATCTTAAAACATTCTTTTATTATAGCTGTAATGCTTTCCCTGGTCTAGCTTACGAAAGAGCCAGTTCCTGTTCAGCCTATTTTTAATATGTTTTTATTTAAAGGATGAGGACTTAATTACAACTTTGTACGCTGGTTTTTGTTCTAAATAACAAATGGAACAGGAGATTGTCTGATTGAAGGGTGTTTTTGCTTCAACACTATTCAACCCGGACATTGCACGTACTAAGTTGAATTAAACACTAACTTTACCCAAATAATCTTATTGCTTTGCAATTATTATCCATCCAGATCCCTTTTGTCGAACCAGTGCTGATCATCGCGCTGGTGCTGATGATCATCCTGATCGGACCTGTTCTTTTTGAACGGATCCGGATACCGGCCATTGTCGGACTGTTGCTCAGTGGTGCATTGATCGGGGAGAATGGATTTAACCTGGTTACCAACGACCTGGAATTCAGTTTACTGGGTACAATGGGATTATTATACCTGATGTTTTTGGCCGGGCTGGAAATTGACCTGGTGGATTTCCTGGACAATAAGTTAAAGAGTATTTTCATCGGAATTGCTTCGTTCCTCGTGCCCTTCCTGCTGGGATTTGTTGTCAGCAGGTACCTGCTCGATTATGGTATGTACGGCTCATGGCTGATCGGGTCCATGCTGGCTTCGCATACGCTTGTCTCATATCCCATCATGGGCAGGCTGGGGATCGTGAGTAAATCGATTGTCACCATAATTGTCGGCGCCACGATCATTGCCGATGTGCTTGCGCTGATCTCCATGGAAC
>CAZOXI010000499.1:0-3359 GCA_964583445.1 uncultured Bacteroidaceae bacterium
AATTTCCTTCTTTCTTATCGTTAACATATAATTCCTTTGAAATTAATGTTTTACGCCCAGGAAGTTCGGGATTATTATAGGTGTATTTATAGGTATAGCCACTTTTTTTTCCCAACTGATAATTGATTACCTCCACAAGTTCACCTGACTGGTTATAGAAATTCCAGGTACTGTCAAGCAGAAAATTTTTTCTCTTTCCTTCTGATTTAATCACGCCTGTCACGTAATATGTTTTCCAGTATCCATCTGGCTTACCATCTTTCACAAATCCTTCACTGGAAACCTGTCCATTTGGATAATAGATTTTCACGGGACCATTTTCAACTTCCAGCTGGGCTTGCAACGGTTGCATTGAAATGGATACCAATATGCTGATCAGCAATGGAATATAATACGATATGTACTTACGTTTCAGCAATTTATTATAATCCCAGTTTGTCAGAAATTTCGAGCATTTTCCGGATGGAACCTTCGGCCTGTTTCATCAGTTCAGCATCCATGCAAATTTCCGGTTGCTCATATTTCATTGTATTATAAATTTTCTTCAGGCTTATCAGTTTCATATATTTACAATCATTACATGCACATGTAGAATCTTTCGGCGGTGCTGCAATAAACTCTTTTTCAGGTCGGGCCAGCCGCATCTGGTGCAAAATTCCAGACTCCGTGGCCACAATATAGGTGTTTCCTTCGTCCGCTTGTGTGAAACGGAGTAGTGATGAAGTAGAGCCAATATGATCTGCAACAATTCTGACAGGTTTTTCACATTCAGGATGGGCAATGATTTTTGCGTCCGGGTATTGGCTTTTCAATTCCAGGATCCTTTCCAGACTGAATTCTTCATGTACATGACAAGCTCCGTCCCATATCACCATTTCCCTTCCTGTAATGCTGTTAATATAGTTTCCCAGGTTCCGGTCGGGAGCAAAAATGATTTTTTCATTTTCGGGCAGACTGTTAATAATTGGAACAGCATTGGTCGATGTACAGACAATATCAGTAAGGGCTTTGATCTCTGCAGTGGTATTTACATAGGAGACCACTGTATGGTCCGGATACTTCTTCTTAAATGCTGCGAATTCAGCAGGAGGGCAGGATTCAGCCAGCGAGCAACCGGCCATGAGATCAGGCAGCAACACCTTTTTCCCGGGGGAAAGGATTTTTGCTGTTTCTGCCATAAAATGCACGCCGGCAAAAACGATGATATCGGCATCGGTACTTGCTGCTTTTCTGGATAAATCCAGGCTGTCACCTACAAAATCAGCAATATCCTGAATATCGCTTTCCTGGTAATAATGGGCCAGTATCACGGCATTTTTTTCTTTCCTCATACGATTAATCTCTTCCAGGATATTCAAAGAAGGATCAATCTTTCTGTCCACATAACCTTTATCTAAATTCAGGTTTTCAACATCCTCCATAAAATTAATATTATTATTATTTAAAATTCAAATCTTCTTAATGATGATGATATCCGGTTAATATTGTTTATAACTATTCATCGGATCAAAATGCAAAAATTATGCACGAAGTAATAACAAACGGTTAACAATTATTCATACCAATCTGTTTTGAAAACCTGATATTTAGCGATACTATTCACATGCTGTTGATATCGTGTTGTGTAAAAAAAGATCATCGTTTTTATACAAATTTCTGTTAAGATCTTGTTCAATTTTCAAACAAAAATAGGGCAAATCAAATTTGAATATTCTTTCAAAATAGTTATGCAAAATTAAATCTATAAATTGCAAGAAGTTTTTTTGAGTTGCTATAAAAAGCAATTAACAACAAATTAACACTATTTTTGTTAAAATTTTAACCCCTGTAATAAAACGGGTATATATTTACTTATTATTTCTTACCTATGAAAATTTCTTTTCCAATTGTTATTGCAAGCGACCATGCAGGTTTTAAGATCAAACAAATGTTGAAGGAGCACCTGGAGAAACAGGGCATTGATATTGTGGATATTGGAACATATACTGATGAGGCTGTAGATTACCCTGATTTTGGACATCAGCTGGGAAAAGCAATAGGAGAAGGGACCTATAAAATGGGAATATCCATTTGTGGGTCGGGGAACGGGATCAACATGACCACCAATAAGCATGCCGGTGTGCGCGGAGCGATCTGCTGGAATGAAGAGATTTCAGAAATGTCGCGCAGGCACAATGATGCCAATATATGCTCGCTTCCGGCAAGATACATTGACGAGGAGATGGCGAGGAATATTGTAGACATTTTCCTTGATACCGATTTTGATGGTGGCAGACATGAACACAGAATCAAGAAAATAGATATTTAGGTGTATGTTATCTAATACCTGTAAATATGCGATCAGGGCGGTAGTGTATCTTTCCGTATACGCTTCCCCGGAAAAGAAAACAGGAATCAAAACAATTTCCGAGAATCTCGAGATTCCAACTCCTTTCCTTGGAAAGATCCTTCAATCATTGGCAAGAAACAAAATACTTGCCTCGACGAAGGGTCCGCATGGAGGATTCAGCCTGGGCCGGCCGGCCGGGGATATCTCACTGATGGATATAGTGGAGATTACAGATGGTAAGGACATCTTTGATACATGCCTGGTAAGAACTACGAAATGTTCAGATGAAGCACCGTGTGGCATTCACGACAGTGTTACTGCGATCAGGAAGGAATTGAAGCATTTTTTCATGAACCAGACCATTGCTGACCTGGCAACAGAATTCCGCAGCGACAGTGGCAGGATCAGGATCTGATTTTTCTGTACCCCAGAAAGATCAGTGTACCACAAACAATACCTGCAAGGTTTGAAAGGGCGTCGAGTAGTTCTCCGGAACGGGTTTGTACGATGTATAGTTGCAGGATCTCCATAACAACAGAGTAGCCCCATGTGGTAAGGACCAACAACACCAGGGGCCAGAATCTGGCTTGGTATAAAGCCAGGTAAACATTCGTAACCAGCACTGAAAAGATTCCATACATGACAGCATGCATGACTTTGTCAATACCTTCAAAATAAAAATTACCGGGGGTACTGGCCAGGTCACCCGGTATGATACTCAGTACTAATAATAAAATGGCAAAAAGGATTGTAATAATCAATCCCCTGCGGGCATGTTTATCCATAATTAAAAATTGACTGTAAAGGTAGAATTTATTAAATTCCAAAGCTTTTCTGATGACAATAAAATAATCCGGAACGGTGCATGCATATACATCCAGACATAGAAAGATTGCTCGGATCCCTGAAAAAGGAGAAGATACGGACCTGGTTTGACCTGGGGATCTTCATTGACAGGTTCAGGGAGGAACATGGTCTGTATGAAAGATGTACACCCGAGCGGTACGAAGATTTTACCGGAAGGTTGGGT
>CAZOXI010000500.1:0-3350 GCA_964583445.1 uncultured Bacteroidaceae bacterium
GACAGAGGCAGGAAATACCGCCTGTGCCTCATCGAGAAAGGGTGCATCAGATTTATAACGTGTTGAAAAATGTCCCAGCAAAAGCTTTTCCGCCCCTGCGGCCCTGGCCAGCAGGGCAGCCTGCCGTGCTGTGGAGTGGAAGGTCTGCTTGGCAAGTCCGATATCCTTCTCTAAAAAAGTTGCTTCGTGGAAGAGCAGGTCCACTTCCATCAAACGTTCGGCGATCTCAGGAAGATATGCAGTATCAGAGATATATGCATAGGAGCGCTGCTTGAACGGGGGAAGCGTGAGCTCAGTGTTCGGGATGACTGTTCCGTCCTCAAGCACATGATCCCTGCCCTCCTTGATCTTCTTAATATCAGCGACACCAAGATCAAATGCTTCGATCTTATCCTTGTCCACATTCAGCAACCGTGCTTTTTCACGAAAGAGATAGCCAAACGTTGCAGCCCTGTGCAGAAGCGCTATGGGGATCACCTCCGTTTTTGAATCCTCGTAGATCACCTTCCCGTCTTCCGCAATATGGAACCGAAGTTCAAAAGGCAGTGTTCCGAAAAACCCGAGGTGTACACGGATCATCTCTTCCAGTCCCTGCGGACCGTAAAGATTCAATATTGCTTTCCTGCCCATGAGTCCCAGGCTGGAGATCAGTCCGAATAATCCGAATACGTGGTCTCCATGAATATGTGAAATGAAAATATGGTTGATCCGTGCCGGGCTGAGTCTGAATCGCCGCATCTGTATCTGCGTACCCTCCCCGCAATCGATCAAAAAAAACCGCTCATTCATATTCAATAAATGAGCGGCTGTAGATCGTTTTGAAGTAGGCAGTGCAGAACTGCTACCCAAAATTATCAATTCAAAAGACACTTAATAAGATCTGTTTATTCAGCTTCCTTGATCATTTTTTCTGCATCATCCACAGATTCTGCAATATTTAGCACTGTATCCAGCTGAGAAATCGTAATGAGCCTTTCGACAGCATCATTCAAACCAGCCAATACAAATGTTCCACTGGCATTTTTGCACAGACGGTTTGCCACCAGGATTGCACTTAGTCCGGAAGAATCACAATAGCGACAATTCTCGAGATCGAGGATAATGTTTTTTTCGCCATTTCCGGATACCAGCACCAACTCCGATTTCAATGTCGGGGCGATGTGCGTGTCCAATTTTTCTTCCAATACTTTGATCAAAGTATGGTTTTCAAATTTGTCAATTTTGAACTCCATTGCTGAAAATTTAGTTTTTAGATTATAATATTACTTGTTTCCAGCCTTATTCTTCTCATTCTCTTCCATTTCATTCTTCAGGGCTGCCAGGTCAGAGATATCACCGAGCGTGGTTTTCTCAAGATTGCTCTTGATCTTCCGTGCGGCCTTCCTTGTATCAGCAGCTCCAGACTGCTTTTCTGACTTACCTGAAGATTGTCTCTTCTCATCCTCATGAATTCGGCTATGAGACAAGATAATCTTTTTTGCCGACTTATTAAACTCTATCACCTTAAAAGATAACTTTTCGTCCTGTTTTGCAGAAGATCCATCTTCTTTCACAAGGTGTTTTGGAGTTACAAAGCCCTCAACGCCATAAGGTAATGCAACAACTGCACCCTTATCCATCAATTCAATGATCGTACCCTCGTGGATGGAATCAACTTCAAATACTGATTCAAATACATCCCATGGGTTCTCTTCGAGTTGTTTGTGTCCAAGGCTCAAGCGTCGATTCTCGACGTCAATTTCCAGAACAACTACCTCGATATCAGCACCAATGGAAGTAAATTCCGCCGGATGCTTCACCTTCTTCGTCCATGACAGGTCTGAAATATGGATCAGCCCGTCAACGCCTTCCTCGATTTCAACGAACACTCCGAAGTTAGTAAAGTTACGAACTTTTGCGGTATGTTTGGTACCCACGGCGAATTTTTCCTGTACCTTATTCCATGGGTCTTCTTTCAATTGTTTGATGCCCAGAGACATCTTTCTTTCTTCACGGTCGAGTGTAAGTATCACTGCATCCACCTCGTCACCCACTTTCATAAATTCCTGGGCGCTTTTGAGGTGTTGTGACCAGCTCATTTCTGAAACGTGGATCAGGCCTTCGACACCTGGTGCGATCTCAATGAATGCACCATAATCTGCCATCACTACCACTTTTCCTTTGACTTTATCTCCCACCTTCAGGTTTTTATCAAGTGAATCCCATGGATGAGGTGTGAGCTGTTTCAGTCCCAATGCAATACGCTTCTTATCGTCATCAAAGTCGAGGATAACAACATTCAGTTTCTCGTCGAGTGAAAGGATCTCTTCAGGATGGTTCACGCGGCCCCATGAAAGGTCGGTAATGTGGATGAGTCCGTCGACGCCACCCAGGTCGATAAATACACCATAGGAGGTGATATTCTTCACTGTACCTTCGAGTACCTGTCCTTTTTCAAGTTTAGCGATGATCTCTTTCTTCTGCTGTTCAAGCTCCTCTTCGATAAGTGCTTTGTGGGATACCACAACGTTCTTGAATTCCTGGTTGATCTTCACCACTTTGAATTCCATGGTCTTGTCCACGTATGCATCATAGTCCCTGATAGGTTTCACATCAATCTGCGATCCCGGGAGGAATGCTTCGATTCCGAATACATCTACGATCATACCACCTTTTGTACGGCACTTGATGTACCCTTTGATCACCTCGTCCTGGTCCAGTGCCTGGTTGACACGGTCCCATGAACGCATAGCGCGTGCTTGTTTGTGAGAAAGTACCAGCTGACCTTTTTTGTCTTCCTGGCTCTCAACATACACCTCAACGGTATCTCCAACCTTCAGGTCGGGATTGTAGCGAAATTCGTTCAGTGATACGACACCTTCGGATTTAAACCCAATATTGATGACAACCTCCCGCTTGTTCATGGAGATCACGGTACCGTCGATCACTTCATTCTCAGCGATAGTGGAGAGTGTGTTGCTGTAAAGTTCTTCAAGCTTTTCCTTGTTTTCAGCAGTCTCATCCAGCACGTCTTCACTGTAGGTATCCCAGTCAAAATCGGAATCCCCTGTTGTAGCGTCAGACGCCGGCGCAGGTGTATCCTTCTGCTCAGCAACCGGCTGTGCGGCCGCTTCTTCTGCAGCTTCGGGTGCTTCAGCTTTCTCCGCTTCCGCTTCAGGTGCTTCAGCTTTCTCCGCTGCAGCTTCGGGTGCTTCAGCTTTCTCCGCTTCCGCTTCAGGTGCTTCAGCTTTCTCCGCTGCAGCTTCGGGTGCTTCAGCTTTCTCCGCTTCCGCTTCAGGTGCTTCAGCTTTCTCCGCTGCAGCTTCGGGTGCTTCAGCTTTCTCCGCTTCCGCTTCAGGTGCTTCAGCTTT
>CAZOXI010000501.1:0-3340 GCA_964583445.1 uncultured Bacteroidaceae bacterium
CAGGCTGGCAGATCAGTAGACCACCTTGATCACATGCTTTTCTACATGTCCAAAGAAGTGTAACATATGCACGCCTTTGTTCCTGAATGCGATCTCATTGAATCCTGGTTGTACCTGTCCGGCATAGGCAACGTGGCCCAATGTTGTGATGATATTCACTTCGGCAGCCACCTCTAAAGTGTTTTCAATCACTACTGTCGTTTCACTGTTCCGGTAGGAAACAAAGGTGAATGCTTCCCGCTCCATTGTATATCCTCTGTCATCACTCATCAGGTTCACACACTGGTTATCGCTGATAGAGGCAACGGTATATTTCCCGTTTCTCGAAACGATCAGTGGGTTGGTGACGCCAGCGTCGCCTTCGATCTGCTCGCTATCGCGATACCACTGGATGTCCTTGAAATTATTCCGGTTTTCCACTGTAAGCACCGTATAACCAAAATCATTTGTTGACGCAGAAATAACCGGCTCCTCAGGCAGTCTTTCGGTCTGAAAAAGCCGTTTTGATTCCCTGCTTCCACACTTGTTCTCTGCAAGAACTGTAACATTTTCCGCCAGGTCCCCCACCCTGATCAGAGCGGTATCTCCCTTCGCGGCTCCGACTATCTGCCAGTCATTGTTGACGGACCAGCGATAGTCGTGCCCTGGCAGGGGATCCACATAAAACAGCTGTTCGGAATCCTGGCATGGTGGTACCTGATCTGTCTTGATCTTCACAACTTCCGGTACATCCAGCACTTCCACCTTAATGGATAGCCGGTTCCCGGTACCACAGGCATTCTGTCCGCTGACGGTCACTTCTCCAGGACCACCCTGGGCCATCACCGATATGGTGGAAAGATCGCTCACCCCAGTCCAGGCGGCCGGCATTTCCCAATTATAGGTAGTACCGTTGAGATCATTTGTGGAAAATGTAGTCGACACACCATCACAAATCAGGGTGTCTCCTGAAAGCATTGTCAGCTCGGGCGGTGCATCCAATGGTGTAATCGACCGTGCTAACTCCGGCCCATCGCCACACCTGTTAAAGGACTGTACCTGCAACACATCGGCTGCTGTTTCAACAGTAAGTGCAATGCCATTGAAAGTGTTGGGTTGAATCATCCATTGCTGCAGTGATTCCCACCTGAAATCTGCACCCTCTTCCGCAATGGCAAAATATGGAGTGGTGCTGTTTTCGCAGGGATAAAGATTACCGATCAAATCAAGTGTATCCTCGGGCGCTACGGTACAATAAAGGGCCTTGAATCCTTCATCAGTATTGGCATCATCAGTCCGGAAGACCACGAGCATGCTTCCACCTGACGAGTTGATCAACGTGTCCATATTTGCGACCTCTCCGCTGAATGCTGCGAGCAATGGCGCATTCTCACTGTCACCATCAAAAATTTTCAATACATCCTGCCCAGGTTCTGTTCCAAAAGATTCAAAATAGAATGAAACCGGGAGTCCGTTCCCTGGTTGTATCAGCCATCTTACGTCCATATTGTTCCGGTAAGCATTTGCTGTTGTAAGCAGTAACTCGCCATTAGAGGTAGTTTTTATAATTTCACCGCTGGCCATATATTCCCTGGTTAGTCCGGAAACTGACACACCATAAGCCTGCGCATCATTTTCCAGGGAGAATTTATGCGAGATGCGCAATGTGTAAGCCCCCTTAAGAGGTGTTTCGACCAGGATCTGCTCCACATTATCAATCTTATTATCTCCCCGGGTAGCATGTTGAACCGGGTTAGCCGGGTTCAGGACAAAAGGACTGAATACCTGGCCGTCTATCTCTCTCACGAGCCGGATATCCAAATCATTTACAAGGTTTCCATCCGCAGGATCCAACCCAATTGCAGGCACCTTTCCCGGAGGGTCTGTCCAGACAATCGAAATTTTCAGAGGTGCTTCACCTGTAGCATAAAAGGAGTAGTTAATGGTTGAATCTTCCTTCAGTGTATCCAAAAAAAATGTGTCTTCACCGGAAAGCGAAAGGAAATCAGCTGCAGATGCAGCGTTTAATAATCCCCAGCCAGACGTATAATCAGGGCCGGGATTCCCCGCATCATCGGCAGTATGGAGCACCAGTGACTTCAGCATCGCTGCGTACATGTATGTTCCATGTAATTCCCGGTAAAGCTCCTGGAGCAATGCAAGTGAGCCTGCCACATTCGGACTCGACATGGAGGACCCAGTGCTTACTGCATAACTGTCATCGTCGCTGTCACTCGTTGAAACGAGTCCAATTCCATTTCCAACCAGGTCAGGTTTGATCCTTCCGTCATCTGTAGGTCCGAACACTGAAAAAGAGGCGATGGAAACCTCGTCCGGATTGGTAAAGCCGCCGGGAATATCATCAACCACCCCGATGGTCAGAATGTTCTTTGAGGTGCCCTGTGTACCGATGCAGTCATAACTACCATTGCCATCATCGTCGCGTATCTCTGTGCTTGAAACCCATCCACCACCCGACCATACAAAATGTTCTGTTCCTGGGGCAGGACCATCACCCCTGTCATTTCCGGCAGATTTCACGATTAGGTAATGGGGATGATCATAGGCAATATCATCCCAGATCCGGGCATCCTGTCCGTAGAAACCAAATTTATAATCTTCTGTCGGGCTGATATTTTCATCACCATACCATTCCCACCTGTTCTCTTCATTGTTATATTCCCAACCGTGGATATAGCCGTAGGAATGGTTGGAGATCAGCATTCCCAGGCGGGCTGCTGTACGCATCTCGGAATTGTCACCTTCCCAGTCATAACTATCTATAATGCTTTTATTCGCCATTCCGCGCGCCTCTGAACGAATTCCAGCAGCTGCGATGGTCCCTGCCACATGGGTCGCATGAAAGATAGGCTCTTCTTCGACGTCCACTGCACGGACCCTGGATTCAAATTCATTGTGCGTGATCCTGACCGGACCGCCATCCCATACACCGACAACGATCCCTGTTCCGTTCAGGTCCAGACCCAGTCCTCCATCTTTCCACAGTTTGTTCGTAGAAGTGGTTTTTGCAGCATTCAGGTTGAAAGTGGTATAATATTCCGGCTGACCCAGCTTTGAAATACGGCGTATTTCCCATACGGTACCATCATCATAAACGACGCGGATGGGAATTCCCTTTTCGCGTGCAAATTCTTCTGCAAATCGTTTGTCCGGATCCCGGGGTGCTTGCTGTATAGCTGTCCTGCGCTGCAATACAGAGCTTTCCCTGAGGACTCCCTCCTGACCGGCTACCACAAATGATGAGACCAGGAACGCTATAACCAGATGATATTTTCTCATTTTTAATCTTTGCAAGAAAACGCCAACTACTGCGTTATTATTCGCTACGCTCATGAGCTAA
>CAZOXI010000502.1:0-3337 GCA_964583445.1 uncultured Bacteroidaceae bacterium
TTCCAATGAAAGTAAGGAATTCGCCAGGGAACTGCTGATCGACAGTGCGCATACCTTCCTGGATTTTCATCATTGCCTGCAGAAAAACCTGGAATATGATCCTGCGCAACTCTCCTCGTTTTTCATCACCAACAACTCATGGGAAAAACAACAACAGATCACGCTTATCAACATGATGGATGAGGAGGGCGGTAACTGCTCCACCATGGAACAATGCATGATCGGGGATCATTTCGATAAAAAGGGGCAGCGAATGCTGTATGTCTATGACTTTTTTTCAGAACGGTCCTTTTTTATCGAACTGACGGAAGTCCTGGATATTTCTGAAAGCAAAGCCCTTCCCAAAGTGGTCTTTTCCCACGGCGATCCACCCCCGCAGATCAATCTCGGGCTGGATGACCTCACGCTTTCTGAGGACGACCTGGGTGGTGATCCCGGCGGACCATTCCCGGATGATGATTTCGACGACAATATCGATTTCATGGATACAGACGATTTTCCCAATGAATAAGACACTCGTCGTACTCGGCGGACCAACTGCCTCAGGGAAGACGGGGGTGGGTATTGCACTGGCAAAACATTTCCGTTCCGAGATCATCTCGGCTGATTCCCGGCAGATCTATAAAGAAACTTCCATTGGCACCGCAGTCCCATCACCTGGCGAACTTGCAGCGGTACCGCATCACTTCATCCAGACCAGAAGTCTCGCTGAATATTACAATGCGAGCATGTATGAATTTGATGTGTTGCAACTGCTGGAGCAGCTATTCCGGAAGCACAATATGGTATTCATGGTGGGGGGGACAGGGTTATACATTAACGCCGTATGTTTTGGCATCGACGACCTGCCGACCATTGACCCGGTGATCAGGGAAGAACTGGCCAATCTGCATCAAAAAAAGGGGATCGGGGTCCTGCGGGAAGAGTTGAAAAAAACCGATCCTGTGACCTATTCCCGGGTAGATCTTGACAACCACTTCAGGATACTGAAGGCCCTGGAAGTGACCCGCCAGACGGGCAGACCCTATTCCTCGTTCCTGACACATCAGAAAAAAGAACGCAACTTCAACGTGGTCCGTCTGGCGCTGGACATGGAAAGGGAAGAGCTGTACAGGCGGATCAATCAACGTGTAGATACGATGATCGAAAAAGGATTGGTGGAAGAAGTCAGGCGACTCGAACATTTCAGGGACAAAAACGCCATGAAAACCGTGGGATACAGGGAGATATTCAGGTACCTTGACAACTCCATATCCCTGGATGAAGCCATAGATCTGATCAAGAGGAACACGCGCAAGTACGCCAGGAAGCAACTCACATGGTTCCGGAAAGATAATATGTATCCCTGGTTTCATCCTGAAGACATGTCAGCAATGCTTACGCATATTGAGCAGGAGCTTGACCACTCCAGATAAATAATGCACTTTGTACAATTCATCGCATTCGCTACATTTGTGCAAAAGAACATTTCTGTAAAAAAACATCTGTTGGAAAAAAGGAAGATCATCATCATCGGTCCTGCGTGGCCTTTCAGGGGCGGCATCGCTGCATATAATGAACGTCTTGCAAGGCAGTACCAGGAAAACGGAGATGAGGTTACCATCATCACATTCACCCTGCAGTACCCACGAATCCTGTTTCCCGGGAAAACCCAAACCCTGGATTCACCGGCTCCTGGCGGACTGGAGATCCGGCAATCGATCAATTCAATCAATCCTTTCAACTGGCTCAAAGTGGGTCTTCATATCAGGAAGATGAAACCGGATCTGGTGGTCATCAGGTACTGGTTGCCTTTTATGGGACCTTCCATGGGAACGATTGCCAGGTTGATCCGGACTTACAGGAAAGCACGCATTATCAGCCTGGTGGACAACATGATCCCCCACGAACGCAGGATAGGTGACAAATTGTTTACGCGCTATTTTATCAGGCCACTTCACGGTTACGTGGCAATGTCGGATACGG
This sequence comes from uncultured Bacteroidaceae bacterium, assembly GCA_964583445.1. Lineage (GTDB taxonomy): Bacteria > Bacteroidota > Bacteroidia > Bacteroidales > M55B112. The sequence continues at coordinate 1,966 of CAZOXI010000502.1, forward strand.
TACTGGAGGACATCAATAAGTTTGACAGCAGCAAACCAAGGGCATTTTGTCCCCACCCCCTCTTCGATAATTTTGGAGAAAAGCTGGATAAAAAAAGTGCGAAAGCACACCTGGGGCTGGATCAGGACACACATTATGCACTTTTCTTTGGATTTATCCGCGATTACAAGGGGCTTGACCTTGCCCTGAAGGCATTCGGCGAGCAGGAATTAAAAGATTCAAAGATCAAATTACTGGTGGCAGGCGAATTTTACACCAATGAAAAAGGGTACAGGGAGCTCATTTCCTCACTGGGAATCCAGGAGAGGATTGATCTGCGCAATGAATTCATCCCTGATGAGGATGTGAAATATTACTTTTCTGCCGCAGATGTTGTGGTACAGCCCTATAAGTCGGCCACGCAGAGCGGTATCTCTCAGATCGCCTATCATTTCAATAAACCGATGGTAGTGACCAATGTAGGCGGACTCCCTGAGATTGTGCCGGACGGACAGGTGGGGTTCGTGGTGGACACCAACGAAAAAGCCCTTGCGGAAGCGATCCTGCGGTTTTATAAAGAAGGCCTGGAAGAAAAATTCAGTCGCGGTGCCGAAGAATTTAAAAAGCATTTTTCATGGCAGCGCATGGTGGATACCATAGATCAATTACTTTCAAGGTTGTAGCAACTTTCACTTGCAACAGGCCGGCTAGCACTCGTCCTCGATCTGGTAATGGTTCCGGTCCGTTGCTGAACGGGAAACCAATTCCCCCAGGAATCCCCCTATAAAAAGCTGCGATCCGATGATCATGCAGGTCAGCGCAATATAGAAAAAGACATTATCGGCCACCAGGGTTCCATGCATCTGGTGCCGTAGAGCATACCATTTTTGAACACCTATAATCACCAGGGCGATAAAACCCAGGAAGAACATCAGCGTCCCGATCATGCCAAACAAGTGCATCGGTTTTTTCCCAAAACGGGTAACGAATGATACAGAGAGCAGGTCCAGGAACCCGTTGATGAACCTTTCCATGCCAAACTTGGTCACCCCGTATTTACGTTCCTGGTGCTGCACCACCTTCTCCCCGATGTTTTTAAAACCACTGCTTTTGGCCAGGACCGGGATATACCGGTGCATTTCCCCGTATACCTCGATGCCTTTGATCACGACATTCCGGTAGGCCTTCAGCCCGCAATTGAAATCATGCAGTCTGATACCGGAAAGGGACCGTGCTGCCCAGTTGAACAGTTTGCTGGGAAGATTTTTTGAAAGGAAGGGGTCGTAGCGTTTCTTTTTCCAACCTGAAACCAGGTCATATCCCTCCTCCAGGATCATTCTGCGCATCTCCGGGATCTCTTCGGGGTTGTCCTGCAGATCAGCATCCATGGTTA
>CAZOXI010000503.1:0-3334 GCA_964583445.1 uncultured Bacteroidaceae bacterium
CACCGGAAGCCCCCGTGGTAGATGTGACAGATCATTGTGAGGGGACCTCGACACTTTCCACTGCGGCGGTTGGTGACCTTCTCTGGAGTACCGGTGAAACCACCTCTTCGATCGTTGTTACCACGGCAGGCACCTATACCGTGACAACCACAGTTGACGGATGCACGAGCGAGCCGGGAAGCGGAACCGCTTCTCCCAATACAGCGCCTGCTGCCCCGGTGGTCAGTGATGCGACCCCCGAAAACCTTTGTCCGGATATAACGGTCGACCTGGCTGCGCTTGTAACAAGTACAATGCCCACCGGAGGAAACACTTTATATAAAACAGTTAACGATCCCCTTGGAGCGGATGTCCCTGATCCGGCAACTGCGGGTGCAGGAACATATTACCTTTTCTACCAGGATGTAAATGGCTGTTACAGCACAGGTACTGAAGTAATCGTTACGATCAATGCCTGTCCGGCCGACCTGACCCCGACACTCCAGGTGAGTCCGAATATCATGCATGGGGTCACAGATTTCGACCTGATGGTGAGAATCACAGAACTGAATAGCGTCAATTCCACGGGGACGATCACAGTGCATATTCCAAAAGATTCCCGTTGGATACTGACGGATGGGTTTGTCACTACCCTGACAACTATTGGAACCACCAACCTGAACAACAGTGACTGGAGTTATTCGGAAGATGCCATCAATCATATCTTTACCTCCGATGTTGCCATTCCGGCAGGAGGTCTGAGTAATTTCGGGTTCAGGGTATCCTTTGATCCGGGAAGCACCCGGGGACTGTATACCATCACATCCCAACTGGTTTCAGGCTCGGGAGGTGAGGAGCGCGTAGGTAACAATGTGGATTCCGAGAAAATTGATTATTTCCAGCAGTAGGACCTGAAGAAGCGTATTTATGAGAATGAAAGTTATATATAGTCTTTTGATCAGTTGTGTGGCGATATCTGTAACCGCTCAGAACCCCAACGGAAACTACAATCCTTATGTCAACAGCGGAAATATCGAGCCATCACCACTCTGGCCCACAGAAGCCAACGGGGCAGGTGTGGTACGGTTCAATATCGGCAACTCCGGTAGCGACCCGCTTGAAGTGTTCGATGATCAGCACATCACCCTGACCCTGACCCTCTCATACGGAGCTCCGATGAATGGCATTCCGGCAGACGCAGTGGGTGGGTCAGCGGCAGGATTGTTCTCGTGGAAATTTAACGGGGACACCTATTCAGCCAGGCAGGTGGATGCGATCCCAGCAGGGTATTCAGGAACTATAGAAATCGCATACAGGGTGACCGGCAACTCATCATCGCCCGGACTCAACGGGTTCAATGTGAATATTTCACCCGCGCCCTACCAGACAGAAAGCAATGCCCAGGACGATGACGCGGTGAGTTCCTATACCTACACGGAGATCAGGGATTACGGCGATGCACCGGCCACCTATGGTACAGCGTGGCACATCATCGATTTTAATAATTACCTGGGTTCATTGGTAGACGGCGAGGTGAACGATCAGCCATCAGCCTCGGCTGATGCGGACGATCTCGATTCAGAGGCAGACGATGACGGGGTGGTCTTTCCTGCTGAGATACCGCAGGGTGAAAATGTAAATCTTTCCATCACGGTCACAGGACTCGGGTATCTAAGTGCTTGGATCGACTGGAACATCGACGGGGATTTTGAAGATGAAGGCGAGCGGGTAGCTGAAAACGTAATACGATCCACGGGAACATCGGACCTTCAAATTTCTGTTCCCATGGATGCAGCGATCAATGTAGCCACTTTTACACGTTTCAGGTTTTCGAAAGAGCCCATTTCAGAAAGTGGAGGAGATGGCGACAAAGGCGAAGTGGAAGACTATATGATCACTGTTACAGCTTCACCGAGCGCACCAACAGCCCCCGGAGACCTGGCGGCCACACAAAGTACCCAGAATGCTGTATCATTGAGCTGGAGTGCAGCCACAGATGATGTGGGTGTGGAAGGGTATACCATTTACAGGAATGACAATGAACTTGCAACCACAGCAGACCTGAACTATACGGACAATACCGTTGCCTACGGGATTACATACAGCTACGCTGTTTCGGCGTATGATGCAGACGGATATGTAAGTGAGAGGACCGCCGCCATTGAGGTTGAGATCCTGGACATTACAGATCCTTCCGTGCCCGCAGGACTTACGATCACATCACAGACCTCAAATTCCCTTTCCCTGTCATGGTCTTCCTCGACCGATAATGTGGGAGTTACGGGCTACAACATCTACCGGGATGGAGCCTTCCTGGCAGGAGTTAGCGGACTGACTTTCACGGACGATGACGTGACCGCAGGAAATACCTATGCTTATGAAGTTTCTGCTTTGGATGCAGCTGGGAACGAAAGTTCTCCCTCCGGGGAAGTGACCGCCGAAATCGCGGAGGCCGGTGACACAGAAGCACCTACCATTCCTGCAGGATTAACCCTTCAGGTGCTTGCAACTGAAGTGGTTCAGCTTACCTGGAATGCCTCAAATGATAATACGGGAGTCACCGGGTATAATGTATACCGCAATGAAGCCCTGCTTGGGACAACAGCACTTACAAGCTATACCGACAGTACGATTGTCCAGGGCAATACCTATGAATACACTATTACCGCTTTCGATGCAGCAGGAAATGAGAGCGCCCCTGCATCGCCTGTTTCAGTCGGAGGTACAGATGTAGTTCCACCCTCGGTTCCTGCAGGTCTGATGGTGCTTTCGGTGGCTGAAGCCGGCATCTCAATTGCATGGCATAATGCAACAGACAATGTGGAAGTTACAGGATATAATATTTTCAGAGACGGGGACATGCATGGTACTGCAGAAGACACCTCGATGCTGGATGTGGATGTGGTGCCCGGTCTTACTTATGTATACCGTGTATCAGCGTTTGATGCTGCCGGGAATGAATCTGGGCAATCCGATCCATTGACGATAACAATGGCTTCAACAAATTATATGATGGCCTCACAACTCAGGGTCCATCCAAACCCATCTAATGGAGAATTCATTTTGGAACTGGAAGGTGCCACCGGCGATTTCCTCCTGGAGATCATTTCTCCTTTGGGAGAGCTGGTTGAACAGCGCAATGTCCAAATGGGTGATCAAGGGCCTGAGATGCTTATTAATTTGCCTGATTACCCACCGGGATTATACAATATCAGAGTGTACCGGGATGATGCGGTTTATTTCGGCAAGTTGATGCTTATAGATTAGAATATCTTATGACGATAGACCATATTTGTTTTGCAGTTCAGGAAATAGAAAAAGGGATTGAAAATTGGACCAATACCTTCGGATATCG
>CAZOXI010000504.1:0-3328 GCA_964583445.1 uncultured Bacteroidaceae bacterium
GAAGGGCTGCTAACGATATATTTTTAGAAAAACGTGAGTTTTCTTTTAGACACTAATTATGCCCTCTTAGGATTGATCGTTGAGCATGTCAGTGGTATGGGCATTGGAGAATACCTGGAGCAGGAGATCACCGGTCCGCTCGGATTGGAAAACACCTTCTATCGGTCATCACCGGGGTACCCGGATGATATTCCGTATACGGTGAAGGGTTATTATGATCTGTTTCCCGGCAAACTGCAAAACTGTACAGATCTGTATCTCTCACTATTGAAAGCAGATATTGGCTTCACAGGTATTCTTGCAACACCCAATGAATACGGACGCTTTGTCCAGGAACTGATGCGGGGAAATATTGTTGAGCCGGGTACGCTGGAAATCATGCTGGAGAATGAACAGATAGATTTGGAATTCAGAAACTACGGTTTGGGCATCATGCACTGGCACCATATCATGGAGTTTGACGACGGCTATGGGCATGCCGGCGGCAGCTACGGTTGTGCAAGCATTATGATGTATTTCCCTGACACTGATGTAACCATTGTATTTGCTCAGAATTTGGGAAGGTCATTCACCGGCGAAAAATTAAATAGTTTATATGATCAGCTGGTAGTGGAATTGTCGTCCGTGACATTTTTCGGTGAGCGGGCAGATCTTGAGGAATAGACATTACTATACACATTGCTAAATCATTCTTCATTCAAACAAATATTTTCAACAACTATGAAAAATCGAATCACAATTATCCTGATCAGCCTGCTAGCTGTAAACTTTGCAAAGGCCCAGGAAAAGCAGGATCAAATGAATGATCCTAAAGTTGGTATTGCTGTGAACCTGTCGACATTTAGTGTATCCGGACTGGAGACTTCCGGAATGATCACTACCGGGAATACTGTCTCATTTCCATTGAATTTGGGTAAAAAAATCAGGCTGGAACCTGAACTGTCAGGATTGATACATTCTGAGAATTTTGAGTATAATTCAAATAATGAAATGTATGTTTCTTTTGGATTGGGTATGTTTTTAAGATACAGGCATGAAGAAATCAATGTATTGTATGGGATCAGAGCCGGAGGAATGAACATCGATGGCGATATGGGTATTTACCTTACACCGGCTGTTGGAGCTGAATATTATCTGTCTGAAAGATTAAGCCTTCGTGGAGAGATCCAGATCAATAATATAATGATTGGAAGGATTCGAACCACTGCTATTCAAACCCCGGTATCATTGATATTCTTTTTTAAATAAATAATCCGGAATAACCCATGATACGTTTTACCAATATTCCATTAATTGCTGTTGGGATTTTCATAAATGGGATATTCATATCCGGGTGTGAAGATATCATCAGATCCGGTCCCATGGCTGAAATCACAGACGGAGCATTCTACAATGCACTCCTTCAAAATGGTGTGGATATAAACGGAAATGGAATAATAAGTGAGGAAGAAGCAATCAAAGTAAAATTTCTCTCGATAGGGGGAAAAGATTTAAAATCTTTGGATGGATTAGCGTCTTTTCCCAATCTGGTAGAACTGCACTGTGGCGGAAATAATTTATCAAATCTGGATGTTTCAAAAAATACGAAACTCAAAAGATTATTCATCACTAATACACAGATTTCAAGCCTGGATATTTCTGCAAATAGATCCCTGGTTGAATTATATTGTGCAAAGAATTTGCTAACGAGATTGGATGTATCAAACAATACAGCTCTTACTTATTTGAATTGTGAAGATAATCAGCTAACCAACCTGGATGTGACACAAAATATTAACCTGTTGTGTTTGAGTTGTGGAGAGAATTCAATTGTAAGCCTGGATCTTTCAAATAACACTAAAATGGGTGATGATTACTATCCTTCTTACTATTCTTTTTACCATGAACCGATTCTTAATATAAGAAATATGCCCTTACTTGGTCAGGTATGTGTCTGGACAACACCATTTCCGCCTGAAGGCCTTCTACTTCGGATGGATGGAAGTCCGAACGTGTATTTTACATCATCTTGTAGTAAATAACTAAGATCCATTGTCATGTGTAATTCAAAGAGAATTTATTTGATGCCGGTTCTGTCAATTCTTCTAATTGCTTTTGCATTGAACGGATGTGAAGATCTTTTTGGTCCACATCCCTCTGCCAGCATCAGGGACGGAGATTTTTACAATGCACTTATCGAACGTGGGTACGATAAAAACGGGGACGGGATCATCAGCAGCAGAGAAGTTGAATCAGTAACAAGGTTAAGGCTGAGCCACTGTGATTTGACCAACCTGGATGGTTTGGAGATCTTCATAAATCTGGATACGCTTGAGATTGGACATAATCCGATTACCCACTTAGATTTATCGGGCAATCCCGGCATAGTTCACTTGGAATGTTACGATTGCAACCTGACAGGGCTGGATTTATCGAATACTCCGGATTTAGTTACATTGTATTGTGAATTAAATGAACTTAGCAGTTTGGATGTGACTAACTGCACTTATTTAAGGGAGTTCAATTGTCATCACAATAGACTAAAGGCACTCGATGTATCGAAATGCTATAATTTACAATCACTTGGATGCAGCGAAAATCAACTCAGTAGCCTTAATGTATCCAGAAATGCCACACTGCTTTTCCTTACCTGTTCAAATAATATGCTGACAACCCTGGATGTGTCAAATTGTCGATATTTGACAGCTTATAGCTGCGCAGGTAACCAACTGCTTAGTCTTGATATTTCAAATAATACCCAGCTGACAAACCTTGATTGTTCAGGGAATTTGCTCGACACGTTGGATATTTCAGAAAATATCGAATTATGCAGGTTATATTGCGAAGACAACAAGCTGGCAAGTCTGGACGTAACCCAGAATACTGGCTTATGGGAACTGGTCTGCGGAAAAAACAATATTGTATCCCTGAATCTGACCAATAATACAGAATTGGGAGAACGCAACAGGTATGCAGATCATCCTGACCTTGATATCAGCGATATGCCGTCACTCACTAAAGTATGCGTCTGGACAATACAATTAGATTCACTCCAGACATTACCATTTTCAGTAGATACAACCGGTAGTCCGAACGTATACTTCACCACGGATTGCAGGAATTAAATTCTATTCTCCTTCTACGTGTGATCCCCTGCTGGGCTGTATCACTTATAGAACCTTGACAACCTAAATGAAGTCCTATGAAACAACTACTCCTTCTTTGCGCCGTGATGCTCATGGCTATCCCGGCCCTTTCGCAGGAACGATCGAAGTTCCTGTATGCTGAGTTTGCCGACCAATCTATTAATGTATGGCCCCTGTTTGGATACCATTTCGATCCCGCAATT
>CAZOXI010000505.1:0-3320 GCA_964583445.1 uncultured Bacteroidaceae bacterium
ATGATCATCGACGGCCTGGAAAGGGTGAACGAGCGGGTGGTGAATGCCATCCAGCGAAGGAAGTGATACGGTGGCAGAAGCAAAGCTGATGCGTTTAGGAATCTGCTGTAGAAGCGTGGCAGGAGGCTTAACCTATCGCATGAGACAAGGAGTTGCAAAAGGCAACAAGTGATATGAATCAGTCACCACGGGAAATTTTTTAAAACAAGCCCTGTATTAAAGCTTCGGTAATCGCTGCATCCAGATCAAGTGCAGACAGTTTTTCTGATACCTCCTTTCTCCTGTGTCTTGTCCCCTGCAGGGTCTCAACAATTCGTGCCACATCCAATTGCAAAGTCCCGCTTAAGCTGGCCTCTTCGATCACCCCCCTGTTTACAAATACCCGGGAATGCAGCACTTCCCCCGTCACAGAAACCGTTCGCTCCACCTCGTATTTAGGTGAATAGCCATAGACCCACTCCCAGGTGCTGAACTTGTTCCTGGCCATCTCCCGGATCGTCTCCCGGTCACTGTCAGTAAATGCACAAACTTCATGGTCATTGCCAGCATGCAGGATATGATCGAATACATGCCTGAAGAAATCCTCAATCGTTAGGGGACTTTGCATCAGCTCACGCAGGTTCACCACTTCCGAACGTATCGATTTCACTGCCTTGTCCCTGTATCTCCCGGCATCTACATACAGGCATTTCGACAGGTGTTCCAGGTCAGTGTCGTACAGGAGTGTCCCGTGATGAAGTACCCGGGTCTTGAACACATGACTCGCCGTACCGGAGATCTTTCGCTTGCCTGACAGCAGTTCGTTTCGCTTCCCCATTTGCGCAGGGATACCCAATTGTTCCAGCGCCGAGATCACCGGGGCTGTATATGTTTTGAATTTGATAAAATCCCCGGGTGATTCGTTGGTGATAAACGCATAATTCATGTTTCCCGGATCGTGGTAAACTGCGCCACCGCCGGAGATGCGCCTGGCAAGCAGGATCTTCTTCTTTTCCAGGTAATCCAGGTCGATCTCAGCCAGGGCATTCTGGTGCTTTCCCACCACTACAGACGGATGATTTACATACTGGAAATAGAAAGCATCTGAAAAGTGTTTCAGCAGGTATTCTTCAGCCGCAAGGTTGAAATAAGGATCATTGCTGTCACTCAGGATACATCTCATCTTGATGCAGAATTACCGGGAGACTGCATCTTCCAGGAGGATGGCAGTTGTTGGTCCGTCCATGAAAATAACAGGTAGACCACCAGGCCGCAGAGCACACCCAGGACAGCGCCTCCCAGCACATCGCCGGGATAATGCACGCCCAGGTAGATCCGGCTGTAGCTCACAATTGTCGCCCAGGTCAGCATCAAGGCTGTAAACCATCCCTTGCGTACGATCAGGAGCAACAGCATGGCTACGGCAAATGTATTGGCAGCATGTGAAGAGACAAATCCATACATGCCCCCGCACCTACCGTTCACAAGGTGTACTGTTTCCATTAGTGCAGGCTCCTGGCATGGCCGGAGTCGCTCGAATACTTCTTTGAAGAGGTGCACCGAAGTCTGGTCCGCCAGGGTCACTGCCAGCGCAATGAAAAGAATGATCGGCACCAGCTGCCACCTGCGGGTCCACCCCAGGTAGATCAGCAGCAACAGGTAAAACGGCCACCAGGTGGTCTTCCCGCTGATCCATGCCATGATGCTGTCAAAGGCTTCGTTATGTAACCCGTTGAGAAAAAGAAACAGCTGTGTATCAAGATCATTCAGTGTGGAAAGCATGGAGCAAATGGTTTTTCTTTTTCTTACCCGTTCAACATTTTCCAGATTGTGTCGCGCAATTGTACCAATCCATGGTTGGCCACGGAGGAGATAAATACATAAGGTACCTCCGGCAGGTCCTGCCTCACTTCGTCCATTAACTCCTCATCCAGCATATCCGATTTGGAGATGGCAAGCAGCCGCTGTTTATCAAGCAGTTCCGGGTTATATTCTTTCAGTTCGTTGACCAGCACTTCATACTCTTTTTTGATATCGTCACTGTCGGCCGGAACCAGGAAAAGCAGCATGGCGTTGCGTTCGATATGCCTCAGGAACCGGTGTCCGAGCCCTTTCCCTTCGCTGGCCCCTTCAATAATCCCTGGAATATCTGCCATCACGAATGAGCGGTCGTCGCGGTACCTGACGATCCCCAGGTTCGGGACCAGGGTAGTGAACGGGTAGTCCGCAATCTTTGGTTTGGCAGCAGAGACCACTGAAAGCAGTGTTGACTTCCCGGCATTGGGGAATCCCACCAGGCCGACATCCGCCAGCAGCTTCAGCTCCAGGATCACCCAGTCTTCCTGGCCCGGTTCACCCGGTTGTGCAAAGCGCGGAGTCTGGAAAGTTGAGGATTTAAAATGGTCATTCCCGAGCCCTCCCCTGCCCCCGGGCATCAGGATCTGCTCTTCGTTGTGAGAGGTGATCTCGAATAATACCTCTCCTGACGCTGCATTTTTGGCCACGGTACCCAGCGGGACTTCGATGATTGCATCTTCCCCATCGGCCCCTGTTTTCAGCGAAGCACTACCTCCTTCACCATTGGTGGCAAAGATATGCTTATGATATTTCAGGTGCAGCAGGGTCCAGAGTTGTTCATTCCCTTTGACGATCACATGGCCGCCCCTGCCTCCATCGCCTCCATCAGGTCCCCCCTTCCGGGTGAACTTGTCGCGATGCAAGTGTGCAGACCCGGGTCCTCCCTTACCGGAACGACAGAAGATCTTCACATAATCGACAAAGTTTGAATTGCTCATAATGTAAAAATACAAGATTCCGTGAGAATTGCAGCCCACCCGGGTGCCAAATCATTCACCTGTAAACAAAAAAAGGCAGCCAAAGCCACCTTTTTTTATCCTGCTGTCAGCTAAAATCATTCGCTGTGGTCATAATATTTTTTAAATCCCTCAACCGCTTTCACAATACGCTTGAAGATCTGGTCAATCGTTCCAATACCATCCACCGGGACATGCTTGTGCATTTTTTCATAATAATAAGTTACCGGAACGGTCTGCCGCTCATACACATCAATGCGGTTGTTGATGGTCTCCTCGTTATCGTCTGACCTGCCGCTCTCTTCACCCCGCTTCAGCAGTCTTTTCACCAACTCCTCCCGTGGTACTTCGAGTGAGATCTCCATGGTCACACGCTCATCATAATCTGTAAGCGCCTTCCTGAGCTCCCTGGCCTGTTCGACTGTACGGGGGAAACCATCAAATACAAAACCCGGCCCGTCCTTGTGTTCTTCCAGCTTTTTACGGATCATTCCGATAACAATCTCATCGGGTACCAGTTCCCCGGCA
>CAZOXI010000506.1:0-3317 GCA_964583445.1 uncultured Bacteroidaceae bacterium
CCGGAAGTACATGCCGTTCATAATATCTATAACTATTACAAAAAATTCGGTTATGAAACGGAGGTGATGGGGGCTTCATTCAGGAATACGGAAGAGATCATTGAACTGGCCGGTTGTGACTTACTGACGATCTCTCCAGCGCTTCTGGGTGAATTGCACGATATGAAAGGAGACTTGCAAGTCAGGCTCGATCCCGGGAAATCAATGCAAATGGACCTTGAACAGATCCTCCTCGATGAAAAGTCTTTCCGCTGGATGCACAACACAGATGCCATGGCCGTTGAAAAGCTGAGTGAGGGGATCCGCAAGTTTACCGCCGATATTGAGAAGTTGGAAGAGCTGATGGCAAAGCAATTGTAACATCAGGATTTAATGTATATTATCCGGACGAAACATTATGAGTACTTCATTACGTTCAATTTTCCAGGCAGAGGCCACAGCAGTAAGGGCCATTCCCGAGGACCAGGCGTTTGAGGATGTAGTCTCCCTTCTATACGAAAGGATTCATCAGAAAGGAGGTAAGGTAATTGCAAGCGGAATGGGGAAGGCCGGCCAGGTGGCCAATAATATCGCGACCACATTCAGCGCGACCGGTACTCCGGCGATATTCTTGCATCCCAGTGAAGCACAGCATGGGGACCTTGGAGTGATCCGGGAGAATGATGTGTTGCTTGTGCTTTCAAATTCAGGAAAGACACGCGAAATCCTGGAACTGGTGGCGCTCACCCACCAATTGCACCCCGGACTACCTGTTGTGTTGATCACTGGAAACCCCGAGGGCGCCCTGGTTGAAAAGTCTGTATTCACCCTGCATACCGGCAGTCCTGCGGAAGTATGTCCGCTGGGGCTCTCTCCGACAACATCCACGACCGTGATGATGGTAATGGGGGATGCGCTCACCGTTTTGTTGATGCAGAAAATCGGGTTTACAGCAAAGGATTATGCCAGGCGTCACCATGGTGGATACCTGGGGGAAAAACTACGAAACAACGGAAGCATGTAAACAAGCGGATCCAATATGGTACTGTAAAATCTGAATAACTGTAAGCAAAACCAGGCCCGGGAGCAAGCAGAACCAATTCACAACTGCAAAATATCAAGGAGGGAAAAATTATGAGACTGGTAAAAAAAGATACAATAGGACTGGTGGTCGACGTGCAGGAGCGTCTGTTGCCCCATATGTCAGGACACAATGAACTGATGAAAAACATGAGCATCCTGCTCGAAGGAATGAAGACCCTTGAGGTGCCCGTGCTGCTCACTGAGCAATACAGGAAGGGACTTGGGGAAACCGTGCAGGACGTCAGACAGCATCTGGAAACATTCGATCCCGTTGAAAAAAGGGCATTTTCCTGTTGTGACGACAATGCTTTTTCCGTGGCACTTGAAACACATGCGAAAAAGAATGTCGTGATTTGCGGAATTGAAACCCATGTCTGCGTAATGCAAACAACCATCGATTTGCTTGAGAAAGGGTATCAGCCCGTGGTGATCGAGGATTGTACATCCTCAAGGAAAATTCAGGACAAAACCATTGCCATTGAGCGAATGCGGCAGGAAGGGGCGATCATCTCCAGCTATGAATCCCTGCTTTTTGAACTGGCCAGGATTTCCGGAACCCCTGAATTTAAAGCAATCTCAAAACTGGTAAAATAATGCAACAATCTTCTTTAACGCCGAAAGTATATGCAGTTGGCGAAACTGTATTCGATATCATCTTCAAGGACTTCCAACCCCAGGCAGCAAAACCAGGCGGATCAGCTTTCAATGCGATGATCTCACTTGGGCGATTGGGCATACCTGGCGCGTTCATCAGTGAGGTGGGAAACGACCGGGTCGGAAATTATATCCGAAAATTCCTGGCCGACAATGGAATTGAAAATAAATATGTTGTAAAATTTGAGGACGGAAAATCAGCCCTGGCGCTGGCATTCCTGAATAAATCTTCCGATGCGGAATACGACTTTTATAAGGACTATCCGAACCAGCGGCTGAACGAAGAGATGCCCCATTTTAGTCCTGAAGACTATCTCCTTTTCGGATCCTTTTATGGTTTGAACCCGGTCTTGAGACCCCAGATAACAGCGCTTCTTGAATCAGCAAAAAACAGCGGGGCAATGGTCTATTACGACCCGAATTTCAGATCCAGCCACCTGGCCTCACTTGGGCAGTTGAAATCAATAATCGAGGAAAATTTACAGGCCAGCAGCATCGTACGTGCCTCAGATGAGGATATGCATAACATTTATGGGGTAGATACAGCTGAGCATGCGTGGGAAAAAATCGCTCCTTATTGTGACCATTTTGTCTACACCGCCAATGCTCATGGAGTGGACCTGTTTACCCCGAAGGTGCGACTTCATATCGACGTAGACCGAATCGAACCTGTCAGCACAGTCGGAGCAGGGGATACGTTTAATGCAGGAATCCTTTATGGCCTGTACAAACGAGAGGTCAACATCCGTACCCTGGACAAACTCGGTGAAGCAGATTGGAAACAGATTTTAGAGACTGCTGCAGGATTTTCACGGGAAGTATGCCTCAGCTACGATAATTACGTGGAGAAAAGGTAAAAATACAGCAGGAATGTCTTCGATCGATTCCTGGTCTTTTATCTCTCCGTTCCTTTTTTTATCTTTAGTCTTCAATTATCAAATCGCTTAAAACTATGAAAAAAGTTCAACTTGGAAGATCAGACATTCATGTTACACCTGTTACTTTCGGTGCCTGGGCCATTGGCGGCTGGATGTGGGGAGGTGCAGATGAAAAAGATGCCATCGACGCGCTGGAAACCTCCATTGACTTGGGTATGACCACAATCGATACGGCCCCTGTGTATGGATTCGGACAAAGTGAGGCGCTGGTGGGAAAAGTCATACAGGGCAAACGTGATCAGGTGGAGATTCTTACGAAATATGGTTTAAAATGGGATGAAAATAAGGGAGAATTCTATTTTGAAACACAGCATAATGACGGCCGGAAGGTAAAAATTCATAAATATGCCTCCAAAGAGAGTGTGATCGCCGAATGTGAAGCCAGTCTCAGGAGACTGAAAACAGACTATATCGACCTCTACCAGATCCACTGGGCCGATCCTACAACGCCAGTGGATGAGACCATGGAAGCTGTTGAACGTCTGATTGAACAAGGGAAGGTCAGGGCAGCCGGTGTTTGCAATTATGATGCTGAATTGGCAAAGAAGGCGAATGATAATATTCTGCTTGCCTCCGACCAGGTGCCTTACAGCATGGTGCGCAGGGAGATTGAGGATGACCTTGTGCCCTGGTGTATTGAGCAAAACGTAGCTATTCTGGCCT
>CAZOXI010000507.1:0-3317 GCA_964583445.1 uncultured Bacteroidaceae bacterium
CGAGGCCCACCCGGTCTCCCCGATGTGGATCTCTTTTTGGATTCCCAGGCCGTCAACATATTCTTTAACAGCACTGTATTGTTTCCTGGCGTAATCAGCAGCCCTTTGCATGGCCAGTTGCACCTGTTCTTTCTTTTCTAAATCCTGTTCGGCAGGGGGGACCAGCCAGAATCCTGGATTGTAGTGGGTGTCGTGGAAAGGATAGGTGTGCATCGAAATATAATCCACGGCACGGATCAGCTGTTCCAGGTCCGGTTTGTGGTAGCTGCTGTCACCACCTCCCCATGAGGCAAAGTTGTCCGAGCTGGTGATCCAGAGGTCGGAAGGAAGCTCCCCTGTGTTCTTCAGGTTTTGCAGGTATTCCACCCATTTCAGGATGACACCTGGTTCCACGAAGTAGCTCGCGGCCCAGTGGACCATGGCTTCATTGCCAACGGCGATCACCTTTACAATATCGGGGTAGGTGTTGGCCAACCTGACAGCAGCATTGATCTCCGCGGTATTGTTTGCCAGGTCCTCCTGGCTGTGATCGGGAGCGGCAGTCCATGCACCCTTGCAATCGATCCAGGCTCCCAGCATGACATACATCTCAAATCCGGGATCTGTTTCCCTGATCTCACGTATGGCTTCCAGGAGGTGCTCAGCGTGGGCATATTGCTGGGTGTTATAGGTTCTGAGGATCCTGATTCCCATTGCATCAAGGATATGCAGGTCTTCTTTGATCTCTTCGACCGAGGGCACAATCTCTCTTGTGCGTTCCCGGTAACCCCCATAGGAGATGGCAGGGTAATCCGGATTACCAAACAGTTCATCAGCATGCTTTGTATCATTCTCTTGCTTGTTACAGGCAGCAAGTATTAATACAAAGAAGGTTATTCCTGCCATATGATGTAACTTTCTGATCATATTTGGTGTGCTTTACCGAATGAAAGCAAATTTGGTTTCAGATTTATTTTCTAATTCAGGACTTATTTTGCCTTCGCCCATTCAAGTTCATCCCCCTTCACTTCTTCTTCTTTCATTTCTTCTTCATGTACCACTTTCCCGCGCCTGCTGATCAGTATTTCTCTCATTTCATGTGATTTTGCCTCGGTGATGGGGTAATTCCACATAATCACAATGGCCAGGATTCCGAAAAATATCGGGATCAGGATATCGGCCAAACGCAGCCGGGTCATGGTCTCAGCGGTTTGCACAGTTGCATCCACATCGAAGCCAACAAGATTCAGTACAGCTCCACTGGTAAGCAAGGCAACGGCAGTGCCCAGTTTGACCATCCACCAGTATACGGCACCGAAAGTGCCTTCGCGGCGTTCCCCGGTATTCAGTTCATCCAGGTCGCATACATCGGCAGTCATTGACATCATCAGCGTAAATAAGCCTCCGATTCCGAAGGAAAGTAAGGGAATTGGCATAAACATCAGGTAAGGATTTTCCGGGTTGAATCCCCACCATTTGAGTCCGTATCCCACCATCGAGATGAGCGTGGCAATAATGAATGCGTTGCGTTTCCCCAGGCGTGCCGAAATGGCTGTAATGATGGGGATTACCAGGAACGCGGTCGCGAGGGCACTGACGGTACCGAACCAGGCCGGCCAGTTACCGGCTGCATTGGTATCGCCACTGAAGAGATAAAAAATGATAATATAAAATGCAAACTGGGCAATGGTCTGAAATCCGTTGAATACCAGGAAAGTGGCTCCACATAATCGGAGAAAGGGCTTGCATTTAAGGGTTTGTGCAATTCCGGCCAGAAATTGTTTGGTATTGGATGCCAGGTTCTTCATGTTTATTTTCGCCTCTTCTGCAAGTGCCGGAAGGACCAATTCCTTGTTGAAGAAGGCAGGCATCATTCCCAGGATCATGCACAAAGCGCCCACCCATATGGCGAGATTCCTTGCTCCCTGCGCCGGTGTGTCGTAGATAGATTCGTTGTAGATAATCACCCAGAACCAGGGAGCGATCATCCAGGCAACCTGGCCCAGCCATTGGGAAACCGCCATGAGCCGTGTACGCTCATTATAGTCCGGGGTCATCTCGTAACCCAGGCCGATCAGGGGCGTTGCGAAAATCGTATATCCGATATAAAAAACAATGGAAAGTGACAAGAAATAGAAAAAATTATACGTCTGGGAGTTTTCCGGATTCAACTGCCACATGATCATAAACGCAAATCCGGTGATCAGGCTGCCAAGAAAAATATAGGGTTTTCTCCTTCCCCATTTCGAACGTGTATTATCAGATATGTATCCCATAATGGGATCGGTCAGGGCGTCCAGCAACCTTGGCACTGCGGCCAGCACACCGGCAAGGAAAGGGTCCATCTTCAATGCCAGCACCAATACTACCATAAATACCCCGAGTGCAGCAGGAAACAACTGGTTGGCCAGGTGTCCGGAACCAAAAGCTAACTTCTGTCCAAAGGGTACAATATCCTCTTTTGCTGTAACGTATTTTGCCATAGAAGTGTCGATTATTTAGTGAACATTTGTTGCAGGGGGTTAGATTGTTTTCAGAGCAGGGGAATAAAAATCGATGCGGGTAATGGATGCATCCCTGTCGAATAAGGATTTTGAGATATGCTCCGGGACGCTCTTCCCTTTAAACCTTTCATTACCTTGATCCGCAGTATGCACCACAATATATTCTTCTTCTGCTGAATTGTATATCACGGGTACCTGGCAATAGGTGAATCCCAATTGATCCTTTTCGAGCGAAATTTTTTCGAATGCTCCGCCCAGGTTCAGGAACAGAAAGGTCTTTTCGTCGCTTAACAGTTCATTTCTGTTCAGCAGGGCTGTATTGAATACGATCCGACCATCTTCAATGGTGAGCCCCAGTTCTCCGAACCTGGAGATCACATCCTCTTTTACCTGGCCCGTAAGTCCCGGTTGTTTCACCCCGGCGTTACCGGGGGTGTGGGAATAGGCATCCGTTGGGAATGCACCATACAGATCCGGTTTTTTGTAGAGGCCGATGCCTGCCTTGATCTCGTAATAATGTTCCGCAATTTTACTGATAACGGATGTTGAAGCCTGTTTCCTGACCGCGTCAAAATAGCATTCCTGTACCGCCAGCAATAATTTGGATACCATATGCCAGTAGATGCTTCCGAGACCTTCATACCCGTAGAATGTGCCGGATCTACCTGTAAAGGACTGGTGATCGAACATCTCTTCGTAGATATCCAGGACAAGTTGCTTCTCCCGGGCAAGAAGATCCCCGTAAATTGCTTTGTCAAGATTTTCCAGGGCTTCTGAAAGCAATGCACCATTTCTGAATGAAGCATTGAAATGCAGGTTCCCCTGGTCGTCTTC
>CAZOXI010000508.1:0-3299 GCA_964583445.1 uncultured Bacteroidaceae bacterium
GACAAAGCAAATCAGGGAGTTTAATAAAAATGTTATTATTATCGCCCAAACAGCCTATGCATTTTTGGACGACAGGGAAAAAGCCCTCGAAGCAGGCTGTTCTGAGTATATATCCAAACCATACAAAGAGGAAGAATTATTCAGGGTCATTAACAAAGCACTAAATAATAAATAGACAAGAACTGTAAACCAGTAAATCTTCACTTTTTTACACTTTCCTGCGGCACAATAGCCGAAAGCAATCAGGCACTCGCACTGACACTGTTATAAACTTTTACCATTTTTTCAACCTGTCCATCCACGTGAAAATGTTGCTCCACACCTCTCCTGGCTTGTTGCGCGATCTCATCCAGTTTTCTCGGATCCGATAACATATCCTTCAGTGCATCAGCAAGCGCAACCGGTGAATTGGTTTTATAGGTAATCCCTCCTCCAGAGCGTTTTACGATTTCCGGGAAAGCACCTAATGCCGGTTGAACAACGGGTATTCCAGAGGACATGGACTCCAGCAGATAAATACCAAAAGCCTCGCCTTTCCTGACTGGCACAGAAACGACAGATACCTCTTTGAAAAATTCCTTTAGCCCCGCCTCTTCAAAATCACCATAATACTTTACCGCATCACTGAGTCCGCTTTCATGAATTCTTTTCTTCTGCGCCTTGATGAATTTCCGGTCGTCACCTGTGTTACCGCCGGTAATATGTAATTCAACATCCTGAAATGCCAGGTCTTTCCTGAGCAGGATAAACGCTTCCACAAGTATATCCAATCCCAGTTCGTGACACATGCGGGAGACATATCCAATGTTCCGCTTCTTTTCTGAAGGCAGCTTGAATTCGTAATCCTCCGGATAAACACCGATATGCACACTTTCCAACCTGTCATCAGGAAGATGCATTACCTTTTTCATCTCCTCAGCATACCAGTCACTCACAGAGATAAATTTTGTAACATATGCTCCGCGTTTTGACATCAGGTCCCAGACCATTTTCTGAGAAGATGGTTTCATTACATCCACCCATTGATCCTCATCCTGCAGTGAGCAGATCACCGGAACGCCTATTTTCTCACTGAGTCGATGTGCAAGGCCCACAAGCAAAGCATTTGAAAGATGGATTATATCAGGCTTGCAATGTGTGGCGATCCAATCCACCATTTTATCAAGTTCGTTTTTCTGCTGTCCCTCTTCCCCCATCAGCATGGATACGGTCATTTCCTCCAGTCCGGCAGCACGGGTGGAACCAGCAAATTTGGAAGCCAGTTTCAGCATTGGTTTAGCATTCAGCATTCTGTCGAACCAACCGGGGGCATTCCGGAAAATGGGAAATTGTTGTTTCAGGTAGATACTGATCGCACCATAAAAAACAGGAATCTCCCCGGTCAGATCGTGTTCATCGGCGAAAAGCGGCAGATACATTGGAATTTTGGTCACCTGGTGGTCAGAGGCCCGCAACGCTTCAACAAATTTACTGTCGCGCAGACAATTACCACAGTAAAAACTCCCTCCTGAGCCCGGTATGATTTGTATGATTCTCATGATTGTCTTAACTATTTATCTCAATAATTATATCGTTTGAAAGTGGCACATGAGGTTGCGACGCTTTACTTTTCTCCAAAGCAATAAATCCTTCCGTCCTGTGCACCAGCAATAATATATCCACTGATCACAGCAGGATTCCCGAATATTCCGCTACCCAGCTCATAACTCCACTTGATATTCCCGTCAGCTGCATCAAGGAGGAACAGGTCTCCGCGCATTGTGGCCACCAGGAGCTCATCCCGGACAAGCACAGGTGAAGCATCCACCCGTCCACGGGTGTTCACACTCCATAGTAAGTCACCATCCTTCCGGTCAAAACAATAGACGTATTTATCGCGGTTTCCAATATAGACACGTTGTTGAGAGAGCGACGGTGAAGCAATAAAGGGCAATTCCGCATTCGAATTTTTAAAACTCCACAATTCTTTCCCTTTCCTTATATCGAGCGCGGTGAATTTTCCATCATAATCGCCGACAAAAGTGATCCAGTCATCAACAGCTACTGAGCCGGCCACGTATGTGGCAACAGGCTGCCGTTTCACAAGTGATCCGTCACGCACATTCACCTGGTGTAACAGCCCGTCACAACCTCCGAATACAGCTACCCCTTCATAGATTGCCGGGGTACCATTTATAAAATTATCTGCTTCATATTTCCAAAGTCCCTCCCCTGTTGCGGCATCGATCCCATGCAGGAAATAATCGTAACTGCCAATCACTACTACTCCCTTGTTACCTGATCCAGCTGCCCCGGTTGTTTCCGGGGCATTTCCGGCACCGGGCATATTGCCATTCCAATAATTCGGAGCCCCCATGATCTGACCTTCAGTAGCATAGGTCCACAGCGTCTTTCCGGTTTGAAGCTCGATCGCAAACACCTTCCCATCGAGATTTCCGATATAGGCCACACCATTACGCAACAATGCAGGGGCCTCGATGCCGTTACCCGTATTGATCTTCCATTTCATCTTCCCATCCATTGTAATGCCATACACATTACCATCCACTGAACCGGCAACAATAATGCCTTCGCTCACCACAGGTGCAGCTTTGATCGCATCACCGGTCTTAAAACTCCAGCGTAATTCCGGTTGTGCGGGAATATCTGCCAGCGAGGTTCCGGACAATTGGGGATCGCCCCTGAAGTTTGGCCATTCGGACTGCGCAGATAAATGATGCAGCATGAACGGGCCAAATGCCAACAGGACAACTAATTGTTGTATGATGTAAAAACGTTTTTTCATTAATATCATTCTACTTATCGTTTTGTAAGCGCACCTGTGGGACACTCTTCCACCACTTGTCCGGCCACCTTTTCGAGTCCATTCTCCAGCGCTTCACCAAACGGAACTCCGATCACCACATCAAATCCCCTGCCAATAAAGCTCATACCGAATTTCTCCTTATGCTCCTCGGTGATGCGCACACAGATACCGCAGCGGATGCATTTATTGGGTTCATATATTACAAATATATCGCCATCGTGTTCACGCGCATTCAGGATACTTCCGGAATCACTACCGGAATTTCCCAGGCTCTTCCTTGCTTTTCGGGAACCAAAATGCCGTTTCTGCACCTGCCGGCGATCATTCGACCAGAATCTTTTCTGGTTGGCCTTATATTCATCAGACAACAACCGCAATTTGCAGTCGGTCAATTCCCTGCAGTCGCAATGCAGGCACCTGGCGGCTTCCCGCATCACCTCCTCCTTTGAAAATCCAGCTGCCAGGTCAGTAGGTTCAAAGCGGTTGTCATCCA
>CAZOXI010000509.1:0-3295 GCA_964583445.1 uncultured Bacteroidaceae bacterium
CCATTGATGTAATTTAATCCTCTCGTAGCCGGATTTCCCTGATATTCAACTATGTTAAGAAAATCCCGTGAGTCCTGGTCAATATTGATGATCCCGTTTCCCCTGGTCCCTATCCAGATTCTCCCTGCCTGATCCTGCACAATGGCGCTTACATCGATTGTCTCCAACTTTGAAAGGACAGTGTTCAGCCATGGATCATTATCATCCGCCGCCTGATCCTGGAGTAAAAACAATCCATGCTCATCCGAACCTGTCCAAACCTGGTGATTCTTGTCTTCAAAAATGGCTGTCACCCGCTTGATGTTTTCTATTTTCCTGTGCACTGTGGACAGGTTCCCGATTGAGTTGAATCTTTTCAGCGCAGGATCGTACATACTTAACCCATCAGTACCCAGCCAGATCAGACCGTAGTGGTCGCGGAACATGCTGTGAATGCTATTTGAGCCGAGTGTGTTTTCATTTGAAAGGTCCATGGTAACTGCCCTGCTGGTCCCATCTGAAAGATCAAGTACGGATATTCCTGCTGAAACCGTTCCCACCCAGATGCGCCCGGCATGATCCTCCGCCAGGCAGCTCACCTGGTTGCTGATCAGGCTGAAATTTGGTGAAGTCCTGGAAAAATGTTCTGGTGTTCCGTTCGGATCAGAAATTTTAAAGATTCCATGTCCCAGTGTGCCACACCAGATGTTTCCCTGCCTGTCTTCACAGAATGAAGTGATTTTAAGATCGTTGTCGTTAAGTTCTCCACCAAAACTGAACTGTTGAAAGGACCAACTGCCATCCGGTTCCCGGATCGCGACCCACATTCCCGCCCAGGTGCCAATCCATAGCCGCTGCGCTGTGTCCAGCCATAACTTTCGAACCTGGTCACCGGGAAGATCTCGTGAACTGTCAACTGCACTGCTGAAGACAGAAAATGACTCACTGTCCGGATCATACAGATTTAGTCCGCCACCCCAGGTTCCCACCCATAATTTTCCTTCGGCTGTCTCAACAATCGAAACAGGTCTTTCACCCCTGATGGTTCTCTCCGTGTTCGCATCAGGGTAAAACCTTTTAACCTCTCTCCTGCCAGGGCCGATCCTGTTGAGCCCACTCCAGGTAGCCACCCACAGATTGTGCTCACTATCCTCAAAAATATCCCAGATCCAACTATGGGAGAGTGAATTGCTGTTATCGGGGTCCGACATGTAATGAATAAATGTGTACCCATCATAACGATTCAGTCCGTCCTGGGTCCCAAACCACAGATACCCTGCTGCATCCTGGCAGATCGCATTGACAGTTACCTGTGATAAACCCTGCTCCGGACCGATGTTTTTGAACTGGAAAGACTGTGCAAGGACAATGCAGGGACACCAAAACACAAGAAGAAAAAGCAGTGAAATCATGAAGGAAGTCCGGGCATGCACACGAAAAAAACGGTAAACAGAAGAAGAGACGCCGTAGCGTGTTAATGCCTGTATGCAACTGTAAATACCGCGCCAAAGCGGGCCATATCGCATTCTTTCCACCATAGATCCGCTGTGAGATTTTGAAGATATAAGTTACACGATTCATCGATCAATTCCAATACCACATGTACATATCTAGTTGATTCATTTTCAATTCATAACCTTTCGCCAAGCTTTACGTAAGGAATAACAGGCACCCCGGCTGTTTTGATTTATATTGATAGAAGCTAAAACCTAGATCATGAAACAAATCAACACCAGGCACATCCTTGCAGCTGTTCTGTTGATGATGATATTTAGCTTTGTCTTCCCTTCCTGTGCAACTACAAGACAGAGCAAGAATGACAGGATACGACAGGGGCTGATGATGCAGGACAAATCCGAATACCGAAGGAACAAAAGTAAATACAAAGGTTCTGCTTCATATAAGCGGCAGGTGAGAAGGAACAAGAAGTTAAGAAGGCGCGCTGTAAGGAGATAATGCCGACAGTCTAAATGAGATCATCAATAACTGATCACCCAAATGACCAGGAGGCCATTATCGTATGTGTTATCGAGCGACCAGATACTGCTTTTGCAATACAGTATCAGAAAAGCCTGTGATGCAGGCTGACCTGCAACTGACCTTTTGTCCAGTTATCGGTCACCTGGAGCATCCAACCCGCCTGTACTATAAGGTTATCCAACACACTGTACCCAACACCGAGATAGGTCCTATTGCGGTCGAATAATTCTACCTGCATATCTTCACCAATTGATCGCTGACCATTAATGAACATCTCATTGTACAACGCAAGGTATACCGCTCCTGGCTTCACGGAAGACTTGTTCAAAGGAACATTCATGAACAGGGTATACCGGTAGCGTGTCCGTAAATCCTGGTCCTCCACAAACCGCTGCTCATATCGGAAACGGTGGTTCAGGAAGACCCGCGGTATAGGATTGTGGGGCAGCAACGCTTCCTGGTAGATCCTGTGTTCCGAAGAGGTGGCCTTTTCTTCACCCATCACCCCGGAGGTAATATTACCATATCCAAGGGTAAATCGAACGTCACTGCCCGCGGGCTGGTAATTCAAACCCCCACGCAGGAGCAATTGCTCCAGGTCACCACCCAGGTTCCAGTTCCTGTATTGAATATCTCCCTGGAACCCAATATTACTTTCGGAGAATTTTGCATTAAAAAAATACATGTACCATGCACCTGTCTGTTCCTCATAGATCTGCGCCGATACCTGCAACGATCCCCAAAAAACAGCCGTGATCATCAAAATCTTCTTCATAATATATTTTTTAAACATGAGGATGCAATCCACATCCTCCATTTCGTTTGCAGAATGATCATATAACAATAAATGCTTAAAAAATGTTTGTATTACTATAGTTTATTTATGTTTTGCTAGCTGGAATATGTATAATGCCCCTGTTCTGAAAGAAAATGAGCGGGATGGTTCAGCACTCCAATGCCGAAAATGCAAGCTGACTAATAAAATTACACAGCTGCTGGTCGATCTCCTCCAGGTCGGAAATATCCGCCATGGAGGGAAGGTGATTAGCGTAAAACCGCAGGCTGGATGACATTTCAAGAATGGTACTGGCAAGAGAGTTGGCAAATGAGTAATTGGGATTGATTTCACCGATGATCGCGGAAATTTCGGATTTCAGTGATTTAAGCGTAAGGAACATCCCTTTCCGGTTTTCCTGGTCCACCTGCTTGGTATGATAGGCCTTTTCTGATTCCTCTATAACCAGTGCATACAGCTTTTCCTCGTCTATATAATCCACCAGCGGATTGCGCCTGTTGCTCTCTATGACGGTCCGGATAGCGATCTTAAGCTTCTCTT
>CAZOXI010000510.1:0-3291 GCA_964583445.1 uncultured Bacteroidaceae bacterium
TAAACAATTTACATCACTTTTCCTAATTTTGATTATAGATTTTTAAGTTTAATGTGTATCCATACAGGTTTTTCGAACGGTTATAAGAACTTTTCCACAATGATGAAAACCTCAGCCTGTGTGTTTGTCATGTGTCAGCTTGTCGTCTATTTCTTTTTATTGCTCTTTTTTTCAGTTCCAACCACACAAAACTGTCAACCACAATCCAGAATCAGCGTTTACAGAATTATTTTCTTACTGTATCTTTTTTAATTAACTTATCCGGAAAAATCACAACTTGCCATGACGGAACTTGAAAAACTGGATAAAATCGCCATCAACTGTTGGCCGAAAATCCCGAACTAGAAGAGATTTTGCGGAGTTCCAAAAACGAGACCGAGGTTGTGGTTGGTGTACGTGACTGGATCGAGAAAACCCTGAAAGACAGGAAGGATGCATTCAGGTTTTACCATGCAAAACATCCGACACGTGAGCTTTTTGAAAAACTGGAATGGCGCGACTATGCAATCATCAGAATACTCGACTACATTGATCATGCCGGTAAGGAATACCCTGACCTGAACCTGAGGGGCGAGATCGCGGTCAGTAATCCGCTGCGACTGATCTGGCTGGCTGTAAACAAAGGTACCGGGGGAGCCAAACCTGGATTTTTCAAAGATATGATTCAGCTCTTCCGGCAGTTGCGCGGTGACTCACGTACCGAACTCCCGGCAAAAAGCCAGGTGGAAGAATGGATGGACAAGTATCCTTCCGGAATGGATCCGCGTATCGTTCAATTGAGGGAGGAAAACAAACAACGGATCATAAAAACATTAATTAAGAAAATTGATTCGGGAGAGATCAAAAGTGCCAAATACAGGTTTGAAGAAACAGATTCCCAGGAACAAAAACTGGAAAAAATGGAACGGTGGTGGGAGAATCATAAATTTCACCTGCACTTTGCAGTCCGGTCTCCTGACTTGCTGAACGAGATGCTGGATCATTCCCTTGATCCGGATACAATGAAAATACTTTACGAAGCTGAACAGGCAGGGATTCCTTTTTTTGTGAATCCCTATTACCTCTCCCTACTGCATGTCAGGGTTCCCTATTTTGCTGTCGGGGCAGACCTCGCCATCAGGCATTATATTATTTACAGTAAAAAGCTGGTGGAAGAATTCGGGAATATCGTTGCCTGGGAAAAAGAGGATACGGTCAGACCCGGAGAGCCAAATGCAGCAGGCTGGATCCTTCCTTCCCAGAACAATGTGCACAGACGCTATCCCGAAGTTGCCATCCTGATCCCTGATTCCATGGGAAGAGCCTGTGGCGGTCTCTGCTCCTCATGTCAACGCATGTATGATTTCCAGTCGGGCAGACTCAACTTCAACCTGGACCGCCTGATGCCGGACGAAAAATGGCCCGACAAACTGAAGCGGCTCATGGATTATTTCGAAGAGGATGCGCAGCTCAGGGACATACTGATCACAGGCGGGGATGCGCTGATGAGCTCAGACCAGACCCTCAAACAGATCCTGGACGAGATTGTTGATATGGCCCGACGGAAAAAAGAAAACAACCGCTCGCTACCTGAAGGGGAAAAGAAAGCGGAGATCCTGAGGGTGCGGTTAGGAACACGTCTGCCGGTGTACCTTCCCCAACGGGTCACGCTCAGCCTTGCAAAAATTCTTTCTGAATTTCGAGAAAAAGCTTCAGAAATCGGAATCCGTCAATTTATCATACAAACCCACTTCGTATCACCAATGGAAGTCACGCCAGAGGCCAATATTGCCATACAACGACTGATTGCTGCAGGATGGCTGGTTACAAATCAATTGGTGTTTACAACTGCAGCCTCCCGGCGCGGGCACTCAGCCAAACTCAGGAAAGTGCTGAACGATGTCGGGGTACTCCCCTACTATACATTCACTGTAAAAGGCTCTATGGAAAATAATTTCAGCTTCACCCCCAATGCCCGTGTAGTTCAGGAAGAGTTAGAAGAGAAAATCTTTGGTCAAATTCCCCCTGACCAGCATGCCACAGTGCAATCTTTTTCAGAAGAAGCAAAAAACACCGTAGAAAATATCGAAGCACTGCGCAGGTTTCTCGATGTCCCGTTTCTTGCAACGGACAGGAATGTGCTCAACCTCCCAGGTGTTGGAAAAAGTCTTACGTTCCGGGTTATAGGGATTACCCGGTATGGCCGGAGGATACTGGAATTTGATCATGATGAGACCCGGCACCACAGTCCGATCATCCACAAGATGGGTAAGGTAATCATCATCGAATCAAAATCTATCCACGAATACCTTTCCCAGTTGGAGGAGCTCGGGGAAGTCAGGGAAGATTATGAAGGGTTATTCGGCTATAGCCTGGGACAGACGGAGCAAAGGATGCCGCTGTATGAATATCCGGAATACGATTTCGAAACCACAGAAGAATTGACCAACCTGGAAGTGTGATCCACAGGTTGAAAACCGGGCATTTCAAGTAATGGATGTTAAGATGCTCCTTTTCAGGTATGCTGCTGATGTTGAAAGAATTATTGCAGCCCTTGTTCCATTCTTGAAATACGCTCTTTCAGCGTTTCAATCTCAGCCTGCTGCTCCTGGATTCCCTTGATGAGAATGGGAATCAGTTCCAAGTATTTAACTCCCTTGAAGGTGCCTGGTTGCTGTGAAGAAGATGGCCCCTGGTCACTGCCATCTGCATTGGGATGACCGGGCTGGAGGACTTCCACCACCAGCTCGGGAAATACCTGCTCAATCTCCTGGGCCACCAGTCCAATCTGGGTCCCGGCAGCAATGCCCGAAGATTTTGTCAATTCACTTTCGACTAAACGGTACCTTCGCGGGGTCACTTTCATCAGATCACCCATAACGGAAGATAAAGGCATAATATCTTCCTTGAATTTAGCGTCCGAAGCTGCGACAAGGTTTCCTGTGTAAGCCAGGTTACCTGATGCGTAAACAGCGTATGAAGTTCCTCCATATGCATATCCATAAATCCCATAATTACTTGATCCGGAACCAGCATAACCATAGACGCCAACTCGAGACCCGGATCCCGTCTCATAGGCATACCCCAGGACACCGATATACCCGCCTCGACCCTGAACTCCGGTTCCTGTACCGGGAGTTGGAAAGTTACTTCCGCTAATGGCGGCATAGGTGTAATTTTCCCGCGTCTCATCCACAAAAAACCTGCTACCTTCTCCGGGTATTCCATTGATAGCTACTTCGGCATTGAACCGCAAGAGGTCACTGTTAAAGTCTCCAAAGATCAGGGGATTGGCAGAACTGGAGTTTTCGA
>CAZOXI010000511.1:0-3288 GCA_964583445.1 uncultured Bacteroidaceae bacterium
ACAATTATCAAAACCTGATATCTATGTCTACCTGCATGTTACAACAGAGCGGTTGCTGGAAAATATAAAAACACGTGGCAGGAACTATGAGTCTGATATCACTGCAGCCTATCTTGAAGAAATACAGAAGAGCTATTTTGATTACATCAGATCACATCCGGAAATGACATTCCTTGTATTGGATGTAAACATGATTGACTTTGTGAATAACAATGACGATTATCAAAAAGTAAAAAGTGTTATTTTTGACCGGGATTACAAACCAGGCATGAACATGGTAATCCTGTAGAAATAGCCTGTAAACACTTATTTATTTTAATTTTATCAAAAACATTATTAAGTTTGTAGTTGAGAGAACTTTTGCGAATAACAATTTTAAATAAAAACAAATAACCAGATCGCTATGAAAAACATTAAAAACTCCGCTCTTATTATTCTTGCAGCAGCTGTTCTCAGCAGTTGTGGCGGCCTTAACAAGATGGTTAAGGAAGCCGACCAGGTGGCTTACCAGGTAACACCCGAAGTACTT
Source organism: uncultured Bacteroidaceae bacterium (assembly GCA_964583445.1). Taxonomy (GTDB): domain Bacteria; phylum Bacteroidota; class Bacteroidia; order Bacteroidales; genus M55B112. The sequence goes on from CAZOXI010000511.1 coordinate 530, forward strand.
GAAATGCACGGGGGTGAGGTAGATGTTGCTGTTGAAGTAACCTATCCGGCTAAATACTTCAATAAAAAAGCCATTCTCACTTTGACACCAGTTGTCAAATATGCAGGAGGAGAAACTGAGCTCGATCCGATTGTTGTTCAGGGTGAAGATGTCACTGAAAACAACAAGGTGATCAGTTATGATACTGGTGGAAGAGAAAAAGCATCTGACACTTTTGAGTATTCTGATGAAATGATGCGTTCCGAACTGGTTGTCAGAATCACTGGTGAAGCGAAAGGAAAAACAGCTGAATTCGAGGATGTTAAATTGGCAGATGGTATTATTGTAACACCCAACCTTGTTAAGGTAGAACCCAAGCTGGTTGCATTCAGCGATAACTTCAAGAGGATCGTCCCTGATGAATATGTATCCGATATCCATTATGTGATCAACAGGGCTGATGTGCGCAGATCAGAGATCAGCAAAGAAGATGTGGAAGGAATGACAGAATACCTGAAGAATGCAAATGCAAACGAAAGGATCGAACTGAAAAACGTGAAGATCTCAGCCTATGCATCTCCTGACGGACCGTATGACTTCAACGACAATCTGTCAGAAAAACGTAAAATGTCTGCCGACAAATACCTGGAAAGTGAAATCAGGAAAGCTGATATCAGCGTTGCTGATGAATTGTTCTCCATGCTTACAACCCCCGAGGACTGGGAAGGTTTTAAAGAACTGATGCAGGCTTCTGATATCCAGGACAAGGAAATGATCCTGCGTGTTCTGAGCATGCACTCAGATCCTGAAGTACGCGAACAGGAAATCAGGAACATTACTGAAGCTTTTGAGGAGATCAAGGAAAAGATCCTTCCTGACCTGAGAAGATCAAAATTCACAGTTGCAGTTGAGAAAATTGGATGGAGCGATGAGGAATTAAAAGACCTCTGGAGCAACGATCCGGATAAACTGAATCTCGAAGAGCTTCTCTATACAGCTACACTTATGGAGGACTGGGAAACTAAAGCGGACATTTACAAAAAAGCCTCTGCAAAACATCCCAATTGCCTCCGTGCAATCAGTAATTACGGTTGGACACAGTTCGAGCTTGGCAATATCGATGCTGCTGAAGATGCATTCATGGAAGCCAAGGAGATGAAAGACCACGACATTGTTAACAACAACCTGGGCGCAGTTGCACTGGTTAAAGGTGATGTTGAAAAAGCAAATGAGCTCTTCACTTCCGCTTTAGCTGCCGGCGACCAGGTGAATTACAACCTTGGTATCGTGAACATCATTGAGGGTGACTATAGCAAAGCGCTGAATTACTTTGGTAATGAAGCGTCTTTTAACAAGGCACTTGCCCAGTACCTGAATGGTGATGACCAGATGGGTTACAGGACAGCTACGAATCTTTCCGAAGAAAGTGCAAAGCAGTATTACCTTATTGCTGTTATAGCTGCATCACAGGACAAAGATGATGTTGCTCTTGAAAACCTGAAGGTGGCAATTTCAAAAGATGCTTCCCTCAAGGAAAGGGCTAAGAAAGACCTTGAATTTGCTGACCTGTTCGAAAATGCTGAATTCAAGTCGGTCGTAGAATAAGATATCAATCATAAACCTGAAAGAGGCTGCCCTGTCGGACAGCCTCTTTTTTTTTGTGCCAGTATTATTCGTAGCTCCTGAATGCCCCGGGTGAACACTGATCGGCCCGGCGAAGCTGGCCTGCAAGCGATATGAACAAAAATACAACCTGACTAAAACTGGCCTGTGATCTCCCGTATATGATACCCGGTGAGGTCATAGACCAATGGATCCAGTTGACCCCTCGTCCCGGAAAAATGAAAGACCGTGTGCCGGTGGGCCATTTCCTCTCCTGGAGCAAGGAATGCGGCCTGCGATGAACTTTCCAGTTCGTAAAAGGGCCCCAGTTGATCACCGTCCTCCAGCGGACCATCGTTGTATGCATTTACTGCATCTCCGGAAAAAGGATCTTTCTCATCATTCCACTCCTGGTTCAGGTATACCGCCCCGGTATCCAGTTCGAAGGAGATATAGGTGAAAATATTATTTTCAGCATCATAACTTGCAGTCCACGGACGGGCATACATGCCTGAAACACCAAGCTTTCCACGTGACTTACCGTCAGCCATTAAGAATACCATGTCATTGGTCTTTTGCAACCTGTTGGACGGGATCTCCCCGAAATAGTCAGTGGTAACAGCATTTACTGTTTCCTGCTGCGGCTGGACATAGGGAACCATAATGACAGTGCTGTCGGAGGGAACGAACATATCCAGCATCCATATGCACAAGGCGCCGGTCTCCTGAGTCCACTTAAAATCGCCCTCATTCCTGATACTGTTCAAAGTGTGGTAAGCTGCTAATCCAATCCCCTCCGGAATAGATGCCTGGAGCACTTGCTCCGACTCTGTGCGTCCCATCAGGGAAACAATTCGCTCAATTCCTACGGTAAAACGGGTTCCCTGCTTGTTCTGTATCTGCATCCGGTGTGACATCCATACTTCTTTACTATCCGCTTTGTCCAGCGTCCATTCCTCGTGATCAATGGCCGCCGGGGTTTCCCAGTTGCTAAAATCAAAACTACTTCCGGGTGCAAAAAAAACCGAGAACCGGCTGCCCTCAGGGCCAATCCACATCCTGTTTTCCCCGCCATAGGCATTTATCTGGGAATCCAGCTGGTCGCTTTGTATGGCTTCCTCGTTGACCCAGCCCAGGCTCAATGCATCTTTACCCCCCGTAGTGCTGGTAAAGACCTT
>CAZOXI010000512.1:0-3286 GCA_964583445.1 uncultured Bacteroidaceae bacterium
AGGGAATATGGGGACACATTTGTAATTCAGCAGTTTGCTTTCGAGGTATTGCATATCCTTCCTGCTCAGCTCATCACCCTCCAGCCCTGTAAGGCCGATCCACTTCGTCTGGTATTTGTCGTAGAACTGATCCAGTCCGGATACCATGAACTCATCGGTAGAGGTGATCTCGAATCCATCTTTTGTTTTCCCGGTGTGAACAGGAATCTGATTTGAAGCAAGAAATAATCTTTTTTTCATCCGTATATATATTATTTAAACTACTGTAATTTAGTATGTTATAAATATTCTATTATCTTCAGGTGCGTTATTCGTCCTCCTTCGTCGGCCTCATGAGCTCCACTTCGTTCCGGTTGTTGCCTCGCAGAATATTTATTTATAGACGTGCTCGGCGAACCCTCATCGATCATCCTAACATTTCATTCTATATATACATGTTCTTTTGTCATTGCTCCGCTGAAAAATCTATGCGCAATGATGAGGGTTTCATTTTCATCCAGGTGATTTTTACTGATTTTCATTGAATTCCAATATGGGAATTCCTGCTGAATACATGTGAATATACAAATTTTTCCCAAATCACCTGTAATGATTTTTCAAGCGACTTGTTACGCACCTGGTGTAAAATATTCTTGAATGATATTGTAAAAATAGATACCTTGAACGCTTAAAACTTATTTTAAACCTATAAAACTGATCGGTATGTTAGAATTCGATGCTGTAATTTTTGATCTTGACGGCGTGATTACCAAAACCGCCCTGGTGCACGGATCTGCCTGGAAAAGAATGTTTGATGAATATCTCAAATCACGGGAAGAGCGTTTTGGTGAACCCTTCAAGGAATTTACACATGCTGATGATTACCTGCCCTATGTAGATGGAAAACCGCGTTATAAGGGAGTTGATTCCTTTCTTAAATCGCGTGGGATTGACATTCCTTTCGGAGATCCTGATGATGATCCGGATAAAGAGACGGTATGCGGACTGGGCAACAGGAAAAATGTATTGTTCAACGCTGTGCTTGATGATGAAGGCGTGGAGGTGTATGAATCTACTGTAGAATTAATCAAACAATTGAAGAAAGAAGGCGCACGGATCGGGGTCGCTTCCTCAAGTAAAAACTGCAAACCGGTGTTGGAGACAGCAGGCCTGTTGCACTATTTTGAGACCCGGATCGATGGGGTGGTATCGGCAGAAATTGGTCTGCACGGCAAGCCTGAACCGGATATTTTCACCACTGCCTGTGACCGGTTGGGTGTTGAATACCACCGGGCGATCGTCGTGGAGGATGCAGTATCGGGAGTACAGGCCGGCAGGAACGGAAATTTTGGTCTCACCATAGGCGTGGCCCGGGAGGAGAATGTGCGTGAACTTCAGATGAATGGCGGAGATATCGTGGTAGAGGACCTGGGTGAGCTCACGCTTGAAAACCTTAACAATTGGTTCAGAACGGGTATTGAAGACGATTCATGGCAACTTCATTACTACGATTACAACAAAGAAAAGGAGCGTTCACGCGAGGCATTGCTGACGGTTGGGAATGGCTATTTTGGCACCAGGGGAGCGCTCGAGGAGAGTGAGGCAAATGAAGTGAACTATCCCGGCACGTATATGCCCGGACTATTCAACCGCAGGACTTCGAAAGTAGGTGACCGGGATATTGAGAATGAAGATTTTGTAAATTCCACCAACTGGCTGCCGGTCAGTTTCCGGATCGACGGGGGGGAATGGTTTGAGTTCAAGCCTGACGCCACATTCACCATTGAAAAGATTCATCGCCGGCTTGACATGCGTAACGGAACGCTGTTCAGGTATATGATCGTTGCCGATGATAATGGACAACGTACCCTCATCAAGACAACCAGGTTTGCAGGAATGCATAATCCCCACCTTGCTGCGCTGAACTATTCCATCACTCCCCTGAATTATTCAGCTCCCGTGGAGATTCAGTCAATGCTTTCCGGGGATCATATCAATGCCGGCGTGGAACGGTACAGTGACCTGGAGCAGGAGCACCTGGAGCCTGTGAGTGAAAATGCCAAGGACGGTATCCTGCAGTTGTTGGTAAAAACAACGGAATCAGATATCAAGATAGCCAACGTTGCAACACACCGGATCAACAGGATCCATATCGACAGTAAGATCAAAACAGGCAGGGCAAAGATTTCGGAATCATTCAAGATCGAGGCAAAAGAGGGGGAGGAGATCACCCTGGAGAAAATGGTCACGGTATTTACAACCCTGAAAAACGATTCTGAGGAACCCATCCGGGATGCGGTCAGGGCCATCAATGAAGTGGAAGGATTTCGTGATGAACTGGAGAAATCAGCCAATGCATGGAATGAGATCTGGGACAGGATCAATATCAGGGTTACGGGTGACAGGAACGCACAGCGCCTGCTTCACCTGCACCTCTACCACATGATGGTAACAGCTTCACCCCACCATGCCCAACTGGATACGGGTATTCCTCCGAGAGGATTGCATGGCGAAGCCTACCGGGGTCATATCTTCTGGGATGAACTATACATCGTGCCCTTGTACAATATTCATTTTCCGGAGGTAACGCGGTCCACATTATTGTACCGTTACCATCGGCTTGATGAAGCCAGGAAATATGCAAAGGAATATGGGTATGTAGGAGCAATGTTCCCCTGGCAAAGTGGCAGCGACGGCAGGGAGGAGACCCAGGTCGTGCATCTGAATCCCATGTCCGGAGAATGGGGTGACGATTACAGTTCCCTGCAGCGACATGTTTCCCTGGCGATCGCCTTCAACCTCTGGAGTTATTACCATACTTCGGCAGACCGGGAGTTCATGATCAATTACGGGAATGAAATCTTTTTTGATATCTGCAAGTTCTGGATCAGCAAAACCCGCAGGGGTGATGACGGAAGGTACCACATTGATAAGGTGATGGGTCCGGATGAATTCCATGAAAAGCTTCCCGGAAGCGATGAGGGAGGACTTACCGACAATGCATATACCAATATTATGGTCAGCTGGATGCTCACCAGGGCCGAGGACCTTGCGGAGGATTTTGATTCGGAAGGAATTGCTGATGTACTGAAGCAGCTTGAAATTTCAGAATCAGATTTCACGAAGTGGAAGGAGATCGAACGCAACCTTACCCTCCATATCAACGAAGATGGGATCATCGAGCATTTTGACGGCTATTTCGGTCTGAAGGAACTGGACTGGGATGCCTACAAGGAAAAATATGGAGACATTCACCGACTGGACAGGATCCTCAAGGCTGAAGGGAAATCACCGGATGCCTATAAAT
>CAZOXI010000513.1:0-3285 GCA_964583445.1 uncultured Bacteroidaceae bacterium
GCAAATGTACCGGTAACATTTCCGTCGAGGTCGGCAACTACATTGCCATAATAAAGGTCGCCTTCTGCAGCAGATTTGTTCACCAGTTGAAACTCCCTTGCCATGAGCGACAACTGTAAGTTGTTCTCTGTTTCTTTTCGCAAATTCACTGTTCCATCCAAAACGGCCCTGTTTTTCCGTGCATCCAGCAATGTAAGGCTATCAAAGCTGACCTGTTGATTGTTCAGTGCAACTGTTTCTTCCTGCAGTGTAAAAGAGGTGTTCAGTGCCGTTGGGTTGAAACGGGTGTTTTTAAAGGTTACAGATCCATTGAGTGCTGGTTCGGCAACAGGACCTTTCACTGCCATGTCTGCGGAAACAACACCACTGACAGATTTAAGTGCATCTGACAGGAACGGTTGCAGCAATCCCAGGTTTAAGGAATCCACACGTGCCTGACCGTCTATCGTTTGAACCTCTCTGGTAGTCTCGAGCAGGGCTGATCCGGTAAGATGCAGATCGTTACCGGACAGGTATAGATCGTAGGATGACCGATCCTTGTCAGTCAGGATTCTGGAAAAGTCGATCCGGTACCCGGATGTATCCGGCACCGAACTATTGCTGATATACAAATTGCTGCCCAGGACCAGGCTATCGGGAAGCATCAGTAAAGTCCCGTCACCATCCAGACGGATCAAACCCTCCCGGGTACCCGGAATATTTTCAAACCTTCCTGAATAGGCGAGGTCCATGGTTTGTTCCTTCCGCGCTGAAAAGAGTTCAAATTCATGCGCATACAATGTATCATCAACAAACAGGTTATCAAGCAACATCCTGTAATGCGTCCCCCCATCAAAAAACATTTTCAAGCTGTCGAGCAGGTACCTGTTGCTTTCAGATTGATATCCCAGTTCGTAAACCTTCAGGTCCCCCAACATGGTTTCCGGGTTGAGTCCATGCAATCCTGCGCTTACCTTCAATTCCAGATCTGACCTGGAATCTGCAAAATTCAGTGGTTGTAACCGCAACTGCCTGAAATCTCCTTCCAGGAAAATATCCGGCACAGAATCATTAAAATGGTATTCTCCAGTGATTATAAATGAACTGTTTGGATCATCCATAGATGACTGTAAATAAATCAATTCATTACTGTAATTTCCACTAATGCTCAAATCAGAATAAGTGTATGCGAAAACCTCTGCTTTACCAATATCAAGGTCTGCCTCCAGTGAGGGATTTTTGAACCCCGAGGTTTCGCCCTGCACCTGTCCTGCAAACACAAACTGCCCGATGGTGTCCTGCATATTGAGCAGTGCACCCAGGTCGAATGTTTCTGTATAGATATTCATCCGGATATTTTCCCGGGGTATTGCCGTGTCCGCGGTTGCCTCAACCTGGGCATATACCGAACCAAAAGTGGTCAGCAAGGAAAGGTCCGATGTGACCTGCAGCCGGCTCCCCGAGAGGTTACCTGTCAGCGATACTTCTTCAGGAAATGTGATCTGAGCGGGCAGCACTGTGTCGGGTACCAGCCCGTAGAGGGCATCGCGGTATACGGTAAATTCTTTCAGGTCCAGGGATCCTGAAAGCTGATCCGGATGAAGTATTTTATTCAGGGCGCCACTGATCCGCAGGCGAAGGGCTTCCCCGGCTGACCCTCTGATGCTGTCGATCTGTAATGAATCCAGCGTGCCGGCAATGTTTGCATCTAACCTCAGTATGGGATAATTGGTCAGCGGCCAGTCAGATTTCAGCATGTCTGAAAGATCCTTTGTCCGTGCCTCAGTCCGGAGGTCCAGTTGCACTGCAGTATTTCCCAAATCAGCGGCGAGCATGCGGGCCGATGTATAATTCAGTGTTGCATCCAGGAAAATACGGCTGTCCTTTATTCGAATCCTGCCACCACTCAGCACAGCACTCCTGTCGTCAACAGCAGCCGCCAGGTGCAAGTCGCGGATATTGAGATTTTTATTAAGTGTAGCCTCCAGTGCATCAATTTCAGCAGCATATCCGTCCTGGTCCATGCGGATTCCCGACAGTTCTGTATCCAGTTGCTGAACAATAAATGTCTGCACGCTCGACTGTTTTGCAGGATGATGCTCCCTGATATCGATATTATTATTGTTCAGCCTGAGTTGGTCAATGCCGATGGACCATGGGATAAGCGCCAGCGGATCGAATTGCGCACCGGGATCCTTGGTTTCTGGGGTTTTTTCGATTGTATCGCCTGCCGGATTCAGCATCTCCAGGTATAGATCGCTGATGGTCAGTTCGCGCAGCTGGACTCGCTGTTCGCGCAGGTTAATCATTTCGGGCCGTAACTCCAGTTGCCCCATGTCCAGTGCAAGCATACTTCCCTCCACCCTATTGTCGAGTGAAAAGTCCAGGCTGTTGATCCTGAGCTTACCCAGGCTGATATCAGGAAGTGTTGCGGGGCTTGTGTCCGTCTTTGTCTGCGCCTGCTGCCGGAACATTGTTGCAATATTCATGAGGCTGTCTTGTTCATTTTTTACCAGGTACAGTCGCGGTTCTTCCAGCTGAACCCTGCTGAGCCGCACCTTATTTTGCACCAGCGGGAATAGCTTGAGACCGATATTGATCTCCGAGGCGCTGATCACCGTATCCTGGTCTTGATCGGTGATGACAAGGCCACGGACTTTCACCCTGTTCAGGAATGAGATGTACATCCGGTCCACCGATATACTGGCATTGATCTCTTCATTCAGGCTGGCAACCACCTTCTGTGCGATCATATTCTGAACCGGTGGAAGTTGTACCAATAGTAAGAGCAACAGGACCAGAGTGATAATAACCACTATCATCCTGTAAAAGAACTTCCATATGCGGGGTATGATTTTCAAATTCAGTTGAAAAATTTGGTTGCTGGACATTCGGTTCTCTCAACCGTTTTCAAAACAAGCTATACAAACTTTACAGTAGCTATGTAAAATTGTTCAGATATTTATAAACAGGTTGAAGAAATTGCATGAATCCGGCAATGAATGGATTTCCATGCCATCCTTTTATGGGAACAACCTTCAGCTTCTTGCGATTTCATATAATTGATTACATTAGTGAAAAGTTTAAATGGTTTATCATCTGATCACATCGCCTTTTTGTCGTATGGTACGATCACTCAACCGCTACTGCCTGCTGGTCATCATGATGATCTCCTCTGTTCTTGCTGCAGGGCAGGACGGTATTCCCTATATCTCTTATTATGATTCCCGTATTGGTTTTGAAGCACAAAACTGGTCGGTATGCCAGGATACAGGACATTCCATGTATTTCGCCAATAAACAGGGC
>CAZOXI010000514.1:0-3283 GCA_964583445.1 uncultured Bacteroidaceae bacterium
AGTGGATAAAATACTAAGATCGGTCATCGTTACACCGTGGATGCATTGGGTGCACCCGGCCAGTTGCCTCCAACGGCTACGTTTAAAATGAGGAAGAATTTGTTACGAAATTCGCTAAGCTCACTGGGTGTGGTGCTGATCACGTGATACTGGATATCGTCCACAAACCAACGGATCTCTGTCTCCGTCCATTCGATTGAAAAAGTGTGAAAGTCATCAGCAAAAATGCCGGAACTAAGTGTATAACTTGATCCAAATTCGGCATGACTGCCATTATTTTCCCAATGCACGGTTCCATGGACAGTGTTATCCCGGCCTTCTCCTCCGACGAGCTCCATGATATCGATCTCTCCACAAGCAGGCCAGCCTACTTCATTGAAGTTTTCTCCAAGCATCCAGAATGCAGGCCAGATCCCCTGTCCATAGGGCAGCTTCATCCTTGCCTCGATCCTGCCATACTGAACATTGAATTTTCCCTGGGTAATGAGGCGCGCTGAAGAATAATTATTGTTCTGGATGGTCTCCTTTCGTGCTGTAATGGTCAGCACACCATTCTCAACGATTGCATTGTCGGTGTCGTTAACAGTATAATATTGCAGTTCGTTGTTGCCCCAGCCACCGCCGCCTTCTTCAGCACTCCAGATGCTGGAATCCGGGTAGCCGCTGTAACTGAATTCCTCGGCCCACAGCAGTTCGTAGCATTGCGCCTGTGCATTTACACCGGTAGTAACTGTGGCGACCAGCAACGCTATTATGTTGAATTTATTTTTCATCTCCTTTAATTCACTTCAAAGTCATTGCACACGCAATATAGTTGAAACACCCTGTACAAGCATTAAAACTATACTCAACTCTAACTCTACAACCTTTAAAACAAGGTACAACACGACTACATCAAAACATTTTTTAAGCATCAGTATTACAATTAGGTAGAGTTTAAGATGCAACTCATCAATATGACTTTGCCAATTGCTCTTGACATACAATGAAAAGCCAGCCAGGTGATTAAATTCGGATATTTATATTTATGTTTACAGGGTGGAAATGTATATCAGTATTTACTGATCAATAGGTAGCAGCAGCATGGCACAGCACATTTCAGAATCCAGGAGATCAATTTTTGATCGGTACCCGCGACTGATCGGGGCGGTCCTGGTCATCGTTATCATCGTTTTTCTGGACCTGGTCTCAGGCAGGATCCTGATTCCTGATAATTATCAATCTTTTCGTGTACGGAGTGGTTGGTATCACCACGGCATTCTTCCTGGTGAGTCTTCCATTACCAACTGGGGACAACAATTCTATCCTTTTTACAGTAATTCGATTGGATTTCGGGACAGTTCATCCAGGGAAGTTCCTTTGAAGAGCGATCAGTATCGTATTTTATTCCTGGGGGATTCACATACCGAGGGCGTGGGTGTGCGTTTTCATGAAAGTTTTGCAGGACGGCTTGCCTCGCAGGCCGGCGGTAAAGGTGTTGAAATCCTGAACGGATCTGCGGTGAGCTACAGCCCCCGGATCCATTACCTGAAGGGCCGCTACCTTATCGAGGAAAAGGAGTTGGATGTCGACGAGATCTTTGTTGTGATCGACATGTCTGATCTGAACAATGAAATCGCATATGAACATTTTGAGCCAAACGGGGAAGCTGACCTGGTGATCTCTTTTCGACGATTTTTCAACAAGATGAGTCAGCATTCTTTGCTGGTTTACCTTGCGGACAGTTTTATAAAAAATCGCAGGAACAAGTTTTTTTACCAGAATATGGCTATTAAAGACCGTTCGGATTTTGAATTATACGCCACCTTCTTTTCTGAGTTTAAAGATGCTGACCTGCTGAATGATCCCAACTTTCATCATGTTTCACGCTGGCTGGAGGATGATAAATTCGGGGAACTTGCCAACTACAGCCTTGCATTGGGCCAGCAAAATATCGAAGCATTAAATGCATTCTGCAGATCACGGGGGATCTCCATGTCATTGAGCGTGCATCCCTGGCAGGACCAGATCCTGAAAGGAGATACCACCAATATGTTTGTGGAGTCATGGCGTGCCTTTTCAAAGGAGCATGATATTCGATTCATTAATCTCTACCCGGTCTTTATTGACCATACCAATCCAGTTGTCACAGCATCTCAGTGTTATATTCCGCACGATAATCACTGGAATGATCGTGGGCATGCAAAGGTTGCAAGGGCACTTGAAAAATACATTTTTAAACAAAAAGATGAATAGTAAATGCTGCGGGTTCATCAATCACATATAATCTTACTGCTAATGGCCACAATGCTTTGGTCGTGTGGTAAAAGCGGTGACATTACACGGATTAAAGCCCTGGAGGAACGGATGGCAACCGTACAGGATCCAACCGAAAAATCAGAATTGGCCAACCGCCTGCACAGGGAATATGCGTTATATCACCTGAACAATGAAAAAGATACGCTCTTCCTGATGCGCTGGGCACAGATGGCTGAGGAAGGCAGGGAATATGAGCAGGCCATTGAAATCTATTCAATGTTACTGGAGCGTGGTCCTGAACTTCCTGCTGTGTATGCCGCCAGGGCAAGGCTGTTCGGCGGGTTGGGCTATTACCGGGAGGCTTTTTCTGATTTCGAAAGAGCGGCTGGTTTATTGCCGGAAGGAACTGGCAAAAAACGGGCTGAATATGCACATTGGTCTGACTTTTATTACCAGGCAGACTCGGTGATCAGGCGCGCAAGTGAATTCATTGCTGAAGGCAATCAGTCCGCGAAACATTTGCTAAACAGGGCAGCACAATACATGAAATGCGGGTACTACAGTGCCGCTGTAGCAGACATCAGACCCGTACTGGAATCAGATAGCATGAACACAAGGGCGCATTACCTGTTGGCCAGGACCTACATGGCTTCTGGAGAATACGATCGCAGCAGGCAGGTATTTGAAGGTTATTTCTCGAGGACCACTCCGAAGGACGACAACTACGACGAAGCACAGCGGCAACAACAGCGCCTGGATCAGCTCATACAAATGCGCGAGCTGGAACGGGCACTGGAAAGTGAACCCTACGCTTATGAAAAACTGGTTGATGCTTCTGCAACCGCATTCAGGCTGGAAAATTATGATAAAGCAAAGACCTATGCCACCCGGCTTTCAGAGGTCTTTCCAGATTCAATTTTTGGATTCCTCTACCGGGGACAGGTTGGTATCCGGACGGGTGATCATGAACAGGCATTGGAGGATATGAACCGGGTCCTGGAACTGGAACCAGCGAATATTTCCGCGCGCAATCTCAAGGGTTATA
>CAZOXI010000515.1:0-3047 GCA_964583445.1 uncultured Bacteroidaceae bacterium
ATGCGTTTGTATCCCTGTTCGACCAGATGGCATACATCAACCAGGCCATGATCACTGTCACTGACATTGAAGCTGACAACGGTGTGGTACACGTTATCGACGCTGTCATTACACAGCCGACCTCGATCGTGGATATCGTAGTCAACAGCCCGCGTCACGAGACACTCGAGGCCGCTGTTATTGCTGCTGACCTGGCAGGTGCACTTTCCGGTGACGGGCCATTTACGCTCTTTGCTCCCACCGATGACGCTTTTGCTGCACTGGATGAAGGAGTACTCGAAAAACTGCTCCGGGAAGACGAAAAAGATGATCTCCAGGAAGTTTTGAAGAGGCATGTTGTCGGTGCTACAGCCTTCTCAAATGAGCTTTCAGATGGAGATAAGTTTGAAGGCCTGGAAGGAGATGACCTGGTAGTGACAATTAATGATGAGGGAATTTTCATCAATAATGCAAAAGTGATCATAACAGATTATGAAGCTCCTAATGGTGTTGTACACATTGTTGATGCCGTAATTAATAAATATGATGACAGCAAAGGAAATTCAAGCATTACCGGAATAGAAGAGATATCTTTTGAAAATACAAGACTATATCCGAATCCTGCAACCGACAGATTCAATGTATCGTTTGACCTTGCCGCAAGTGCAGAAGTGGCTGTGCGTGTTTACGATGTATCCGGACAAATGGTTTTAAACAGGGAAGCCGGTTATTTAAACGCTGGATTGCATACGCTGGAGGTATCTGCAGCAGGAATAGAAAATGGCTTTTACCTGGTCATCGTTGATTCAGAATCAAGCAGGTTTACTAAAAAACTGAAAGTAGTTAAATAACACAGCAATTCTATAATAACTTTGGAGGCTGTCTCAATAACAGAGACAGCCTCTTTTTTTTTTCTTAATCCCAATATTGCCTTTTGTGCATCTGCTTCCTGCATCAAATATTACAAAAATTAACCGTCCAGGATTCTTTGCTTACATTTAGAAATATTCGACTCCTCTCAAACCCATTGAGCATAATGGTGCATGCAGTCCTTAAAACAGTAAGTTCCGCCAAACCTATTGTTAAATATTCAAATTTTTCATTATTCTAACAACTTGTTTTTGTGTTACTTATAAATATTTGTTTAACTTTTTTTGTTAATCGTTAAACATTATCATCTTATTTGTGTTTAAGTTTCATAATCTAACATTAAACAAAATAAGTTATGAAAACAAAAAGTTTACCTCTCAATTTGGTACTCACAACAGAACGAGTACGCATTTTGACGCTCTCACTATTCATGGCATTGTTTGCTGTAGTCTCAGTGAAAGCGCAGACCAACACCGTTGTAGACATTATTGTCGGCAGCGATGACCACAACACTCTTGAGGCTGCAGTATTGGCTGCAGGATTGGAAACAGCTTTGTCTGGAACTGGTCCTTTTACAGTATTTGCCCCTACCGACGATGCATTTGCTGCGCTCGGTCAGGAAACAATTGATGCACTGCTGGCAGATCCCTCTGGAAATCTGACTTCCATCCTTCAGTACCACGTTGCAAGCGGTAAAGTGATGGCGGGTGACCTCTCCGATGGTCAGATCGTTGAAATGCTCGAAGGAACAGATGCGTTTGTATCCCTGTTCGACCAGATGGCATACATCAACCAGGCCATGATCACTGTCACTGACATTGAAGCTGACAACGGTGTGGTACACGTTATCGACGCTGTCATTACACAGCCGACCTCGATCGTGGATATCGTAGTCAACAGCCCGCGTCACGAGACACTCGAGGCCGCTGTTATTGCTGCTGACCTGGCAGGTGCACTTTCCGGTGACGGGCCATTTACACTCTTTGCTCCCACCGATGACGCTTTTGCTGCACTCGGACAGGAGACTATCGATGCACTGCTGGCTGATCCAACAGGACAGCTTGCCGAGATACTGAAATACCATGTGGTAGGTGCCACTGCCATGTCAGGAAGCCTCTCCGACGGTGACACATTCACCACACTGGAAGGTTCTGACATCACAGTTACCATCAACAATGACGGAGTATTCATCAACGATGCAAAAGTTGTATTCGCTGACTATGAAGCTCCCAATGGTGTGGTTCACGTGATCGATGCAGTAATCACTCCACCCGTTGAGACCAACACTGTTGTGGATGTGATTTTCAACAGCGAGGTACACGAAAGCCTTGAGGCGGCCGTTATTGCTGCTGACCTTGCTGGTGCACTCTCAGGTGACGGACCCTTCACAGTGTTCGCTCCCACCGATGATGCGTTTGATGCACTCGGCCAAGAGACCATCGATGCATTGTTCGCTGATGCAACCGGTGCGCTTGCCAACATCCTGCAGTACCACGTTGCTAGCGGTAAGGTAATGGCTGGTGACCTCTCCGATGGTCAGATCGTTGAGATGCTGGAAGGAACAGATGCTTTTGTATCACTGTTCGACTCCAAGGCATACATCAACCAGGCAATGATCACTGTTACAGATATTGAAGCTGACAATGGTGTGGTACATGTCATTGACGCTGTGATCACACAGCCGACTTCTATCGTCGACATCGTAGCCAACAGCCCGCGTCATGAAACACTCGAGGCCGCTGTTGTTGCTGCTGAACTGGCAGGCGCGCTTTCAGCTGCCGGAACATTTACACTCTTTGCCCCCACCGATGATGCTTTTGCAGCTCTCGGTGATGCAGTTGCTGACTTGCTGGCTGACCCTACAGGTCAATTAGCTGAAATTCTCAAATACCATGTTGTAGGTGCTACTGCTTTGTCAGGTAGTCTCTCAGACGGTGACACGTTCACCACACTGGAAGGTTCTGACATTACTGTAACTATTAACAACGATGGTGTATTTATCGATGATGCTCAGGTGATCTTCGCCGATTACGAGGCACCTAATGGTGTGGTTCATGTTATTGACGCTGTGATCACTCCTCCCGTTGAGACCAATACCGTTGTTGATGTGATCGTCAACAGCGACGTACACGAAAGCCTGGAAGCGGCCGTTATTGCTGCTGACCTTGCTGGTGCACTCTCAGGTGACGGACCCTTCA
>CAZOXI010000515.1:3147-3279 GCA_964583445.1 uncultured Bacteroidaceae bacterium
ATGCATTGTTCGCTGATGCAACCGGTGCGCTTGCCAACATCCTGCAGTACCACGTAGTTAGCGGTAAAGTGATGGCTGGTGACCTCTCCGATGGTCAGATCGTTGAAATGCTCGAAGGAACAGATGCGTTTG
>CAZOXI010000516.1:0-3277 GCA_964583445.1 uncultured Bacteroidaceae bacterium
CAAGTGAAATGAAAAGGGACAGTGAATTTATGAATCGCTCAATTTAGGTAAAAGTAATGATTCGAATGAAATCATGACAATTGACTGTCAAATTTACTTTATTGCCGGTTTACTGCAATACCGGTGCCATTTATGGAATACGCATGTATTTGTGGGCCTGCAGGGAGATTCCCCAGGAAGGATTTTCCTTGACAAATTCGATACATACAGGAAGCATCTTTTCCCGGTTGCTCCACTCAGGCTGAAGGTACAATTTACACGCTTCACTGACAAGTCCGGAGTGTTCCACGGCCCATTCGAGGTCGGATTCATTGGCAATGATCACCTTCAATTCATGGGCTTGCTGATGAATTTTCCCTACAGGGGGCATATTCTGCTTGGGTGACAAACATATCCAGTCCCATGTTCCGGTTAGTTGATAGGCACCGCTGGTTTCAAGATATGTTTCGATATTGCGCTCTTTAAGCAACCCGGTCAGGGGTCCCATATCCACCATCAAAGGTTCCCCTCCGGTAACCACCACAGCTCCCGCGGGATAGCCTGCAGCCCGGTCAACTATATCCTGGATGGGCACTGGCGGGTGTAGTTCGGGATTCCATGAAAACTTGGTATCACACCAGCTACACCCCACATCGCACCCCCCGATACGAATAAAATAGGCTGCATGTCCCGTATGAAATCCTTCCCCCTGCAGCGTGTAGAATTCTTCGACGAGTGGCACTTTCAATCCTTGCTCAAACTGGTCTCTATCTTCCTGAATTTGCATTATCTCTATCTATTGATATGGCCCTGACTCATTGTGCATTTCATCCGGATTCTGATCAGCTAATCCTGAAAACTTACCGTAAAGGATGATTCACCGGTATTCAAATCACCTCAATAATTTGCAAAGATATCAATATGCCTGATATAGGGATTGCTTATAGAGCCTTTTCTCAGAGGATATGAAGATTCTGCCAAAGGGATCATAGACAATACCTTCCATCTGGGTTCCGGCAAATCTCAGGTACCAACGTGCTTTCCCGCCACATGAAATCAGCGCAGGATCATTATTGAAACCATACCTGATCACTACCGGGATCATTCTTCGATATCCCACAAGCACGACTTCATTATTACTCCTGTTAATGTCAGCACCTGTGATCAACGCATTCACAGGATAAGATACTTTAGATCTTATTTTATAGTGCCCGGGATTAACCGGCAGGACATAGACCCGGGTTTCAAATTTCACCCAGTCCTTGGCAAACAGGTACAGCGAATCATTGTATACGAACAAGGCCTCACAGTCGTGTGAGTAAAGGCCCCGGTCGTTCCTGCTAACGGGTTCGTCGTAAGAAAATGAGATCACCCCGGCAGCCTCCATAAAACCAGGTAATCCTGCTTGTGCAGCAGGAATCTTGTATATGTTAAGCGTATCTTTTGCTCCGAAATTATTTCCCACATCAGCAACATAATAATACGTGCCGTCGAAAGTAATGTCCTCCCAGTCGGCATTGGCAGCATTTCGCACAATGGTTTTTTGGAGGACGGATCCAGAATCGCCGAAAAAGTAGAGCGCGGGATCTCCTCCTGAATCATTGAAGCTGATAAATAGTGAGTCCTGGTAAGCCAGCCCGCTTGTCTCCACGAGTGAATCAGAAAGATCAGTGACCTTTTTCAGCGCTCCGTTAACCGGGTATTTACAGTCGGTGGGATAGAAAGTATAGGTACAGGAGGTCACTGCAATGAGCAGTGGCAAGATCCATATCGTTTTGTTCCTACTCTGTAACATCACTGATTCCCAGGGCCTGCATGAATTTAGACTTAAAGTCCGTGTTGTCATAGAAACCCGTAAACAATTCTGCACCAGGTCCGAAGGCATAAACCGGCAGCATGATCCCGGTGTGTCCGCCCGTATTGAAATTCACTTTCACCTCTCCCCGGTCAATGTCACCGTTCAAAATCATCAACCCACCGGTTTCATGGTCGGCAGTAACCACCACCAATGTCTCTCCGTCTTTTTCGGCAAAATCCATGGCAACCTTCACTGCTGCATCGAAGTCGAGTGTCTCCTTTAACACGTATTCTTTATTATTATCGTGGCCACCCCAGTCGATCTGGGATGCTTCTATCATGATGAAGAATCCGTCCTGGTCCTGGTTCAATATTTCCAGTGCTTTACTGGTTGCCAACGGTAGCATATCTCCCCTGCCATTCAATACATTCGGATTATGTACCGGGGCCGTGAGTGCGGCAAGTTTGCCTGTAGTATGGTCCATCACCTGGTCAATATTTGTCGCCACATTATATCCATTGGCTTCCAGTTCTGTAGTCAGGTCCCGACCATCTGCCCTGTTCGTGAAATGGTCCAGGCCACCCCCAATAAAAAGATCGATATCGGTTTTCAGGAAATCTGCCGCGATGGCCTCGTAATCATTCCTGCTCAACTCGTTGGCAATAAAAGATGCCGGTGTGGCATGAGTAATCGCCGATGTTGATACAAGGCCTGTAGCCATCTCGTTGCGTTCAGCCACCTTAAGTATGGATTCCAGTTCATTTTGTGCAGTATCCACTCCTATCATTCCATTGTTTGTCTTCTTGCCACAAGCCATCGCTGTCCCACTCGCAGCGCTATCGGTGATGTACCTGTTGGCAGAAAAACTCGTCTGCAAACCCACGTGCGTGGAGCGCATCATATGCAGCGAACCTCCATTAACAGTATAGGCAGCATACATCTGCTGCAACCCCATACCATCGCCAATCAGGAAAATGATATTTTTGGCCTGGGGTTGTGCCTTTTTATGGACACTACATGATGCTATACTAATTGCGAGTCCCGGAATGACCAGGAATGCCAGAATGGTACTGTTAATTTTTCTTGTAACTGTCTTCATTTATTTTGATTTGAGAATGTAACAATGATGCAATTTTAGCTTTAAGATATTTTCCTGTTCAACACCGTGGTGGAACAAGGTGTAAAACTAGTGATAAAGAAATAGATTTCTGAAAAAAAGAACTAAAATCTGCCGATATGTGATGCTTCGCACACGTGCTCTCCGAATTCCCTGGTGTCCATCAACCTTTATAGAACGCAGTTTGCTTGCTTCATAGCCAGGGACCGGTTACCACAGGAATGAACTAATTATTTTTTAGCCGATTTGATACGGATCATCCGATGAAAATCGTATTTTCAGCATGCAAAAACTTTATATTATGAAACCAATCGCCACCGCCATCGCCTCGTATGGAATGTCAGGGATCGTTTTCCATGGTCCGCTACTTGAAAAACACAAAG
>CAZOXI010000517.1:0-3272 GCA_964583445.1 uncultured Bacteroidaceae bacterium
GAATGGCTCCGCTGGTCACTTCAAATAGAGGTTTCTGTGGATAGATGCTTTCTCCGGTTGGAGTGAATGTGTTTTTTGGAATGACCCGGTTCTCATTTGCCGCAGGCGGGGAAACCTCGATTGTGAATTCTTTGGTATGCAGTACATCTCCTGCCACGTATATCCGAAGTACATCCCCGCTCCTGCAACTGGTGAAGGTCGAATCTTCCGGATCCGGAGAATAGATATAGCGCCAGGCCATCCCTGAAAATCTTTCAAACTCGAGCATAATCCTGTCGTTATTCAGAATACCCCATGGAACGGTGAGCCGCGAGTTGTTCCAGTCAATTGCGATGGTACTTGATTCAAGAATGCCCTCCACAAGCTCATAACCTCCATGATTTCCCATGGTCCAGAACGCAGCACGATCCGGTTCGAGAATTCCCTGCAGGATCGGTATCGCCATCCATTCGGAATCTTCAGTACTAGTTCCACGCCCGGAGTTAAAATCCACATTACCTTCATAAACGGAATATTTCCTGATCAGGATGTGATCTGCCAGGGCTCCCGGAATTCCTGCCACATCAGCTGGAAGCTCGGCAACACGGCCAGTGGCTTCATCAATAATGCCGTTGACCTGGTCCACCATCACAGAATCACCTCCCATATGGTAATCAATATACCAGGCTGAACTGGAAGCACGAACATTTGTTACAATTGCGAACTCGCTGACCTCGTCAGTGAGAGCTCCCTGGGATTCGCTCTGGTGAATCAGTAGATCGGCCAGGTCATAATAGTCTTCCTTGGTGATCTTCTCTAGATAGTTGTCGGGATCTTCCGGGTACTGTTCCGGGTTGTAGTCATAGACATTGGCAATTACAAAGGATTCCCCGGGCAGTATGATTCTCTCGGGGAGGCGCATGTGTAAAAAATAACGCGGATTCAACGGATCATGATTGGTCATTAGCCTGCCCAGACCAAAGTCTCCAAGGTTCAATGGATCCGCACCCATGTTTGTCAACTCTATATATGCATGGAATGGGTTGTCCATGCGTACTTCGCTGATTACAAGGTTTCTTATCGTGTCTTGAGAAAAGACGTTCAACGAGAAAATCAGGGCGATCAGGGTCAGGTACTTTTTCATGATATCGTATTTTGGGATGAACAGCTTTATTTTATCTAACTACTTGAAACAAACAGTAAGTTTAAAATATTAAATTATGCGGTGTTCCAAACTTGTCAAATCTGTCAATTTTAAATTTTCTACATATGCTTAACTCAGCGTCACTTTATACCTGCAGTTGCAAGTGGAATTGTTGTATTCTTACATTAGCAACTTTTTCTTCATATTAATATCTTGCAATATTTGTTAGCTTTATAACATGCACTCCATTTTGAAAGACAAAGTTGTAGAGATTTACGGAGCTCCGGTGAACGCAGCCAGGGACTGCGAGGCTCTGGCGAAAAATATTTCTATTCGAACAAATCGTTCGATAAGCTCTACCACGATCAGGCGGTTCTTTGGTTTGCTAAAAAGCTCCTCTTCAATTTCTCGATATAACCTCGATACACTTGCGATATACTGCGGCGCCCCAGATTTCAGGTCTTTTTGTGTGGTGGTGGAAAAGGCACTGGGATCCTATGCGATTTATGATGCCAATCTGCCTGAACATCTCGCACAGATCACAGAATATACACTTTCCAGCATCAAGAGGAAGTCTCTTGGCGGTTTTGAAAATACGATCCCAAGATCGGAAGTCAATCAGAAGCTGAATGCATTTCTTGAGTCAGAATATTCGATCTTTCCCCTGATTGCTCCGGGGGGATATGGAAAGTCTGTGGCGCTTGCTCACTGGATAATTTCATTGAAGGATAAGTATTTAAGGCTGTTTTGCAAAGGCGGACTATTTCTTTCACTGCTGGAAAAGCAGCAAGTTGCCGAGCATACAATAAAGTTGGGACTCGAAGACCCCGGTAATATATACAATACCCTGAATAACTATCAGAGGGACGATAAGCAAGTACTGATCGTTGTTATCGATGCCCTGGATGAGCTAAATTCTGATCCGAACAAGCTGCTAGGCGTATTAGACTACCTGTTCGATGCAGCGACCATATACAAAACAAAGGGTGTAATTAAATTCGTATTCAGCATTCGGGAAGCAACCTGGATGATCTACATTCAAAACCGATTTGGCAAAGTAGAGACAACACAATGGTTTGAATCTGTATGTCCTATGCTGGAAACAGGCTATACCAAACTTCCCAAAATGTCAAACTCCGAGATAAGGAATATCGTCTCAAACAATAATAGTGTAAATAACGAGCCAATAATCTTCGAATGCATTCCCTGGAACATCAGGGAAGAACTTCGTATTCCGATCCAGTTGCACTTCATCACCAGAATGTTCAGTACTTCAAACTCTATTGAACTGTTATTCAGGACTAATGTTACCCGTGAATATTTGAAAGCGTTTCTTTTTCAATCGAAACATGCAGAAGCAAAGGAGGATATTGTATGGAAAATGATGGAGTTGATGGATGAGTCCGGGGATCACATGCCGATTCCCAAAAACGATTTAAAGAAAAAATATCCCATACACCTGAAGCGCGAGACAGCTTATTACAAGGCATATGATGAGCTATTGCATGCAGGCATCCTTAATGAAGAACGAGTTGAAAATACGTATGGCCTTTTTTTTACCACAGTAGGATTCAGGCACCAGAATTTTTTCGTTTACCTTTATGCACTCTATCTCATCCGTGAAAATAATGAACTGAGTTCGTCTCTTATTTCAGCTATAGCAAACTTTAAATCGGGAGAGGCATGGATCGAAGATGTCATATCAACCTTGTACCAGATCGCTTATGAATCTTCCAACCTGGATGCTCTCCAGGATTTTTGTCTTCTCCCCGAAAAGATCCTTTCTTCCCTTACTGTTAGATTGGCTGTAGGAACTTCGTTCAGGAATATTAATAGCATCAGGGATGACCTGGTAAAACTTTATGCAGCCACAAGGGCCGGACGAAAATATTTTTTCGAGTACTATGTTGACACCAATTACCTGTTCAATAACTACTTGTTGCGGGTAAAAGAGTACATGAAACATGAACATGGACTGGAAGCCAGGTTGTTTGGCAATTCTATCCTGTATCTCGGTTCATTTCTGAAAATGGATCGTGGACAATGCAACAAATATTCATCAATCCTGGAAGCTATCGAACCAAATCCATCGGTTCATCCATGGCCAATTGGCAGGAGGGTATTCAGCCACATACTTCAGGTTACTTTT
>CAZOXI010000518.1:0-3271 GCA_964583445.1 uncultured Bacteroidaceae bacterium
GGCCGGACCACCGATACCTACTCTGCCGGCTGCAACCAGCTTATTCAAAATAATATTGCTGCACTGGTCAGCACAGATACCGACATCGAGATCCTTCTTGGCTGGGAAGCACCTGCGAAAACGAACGTTCCTGAGTCCCGCACCATCGATCACCTGCCACCCCGCGAGCTAAAGATTCTTGAGGTGATCACTAAAGAACCCGGACTCGGACAGGAGATCCTTTCCGCCCGCACGGGTATCCCTGTACACCAGCTGATGGGAATACTATTACAAATGGAACTCAACCAATGGGTCACTGTCATGCCCGGTAATCACTACAAGGCACTCGTCAGTCCGGCGATCTGAAATACCGGGTTGACAGGTCCTGCAGAAGAACTGCCATACAACAGTAATTAAAAGAATATCAAAAAATATGTTCTATCTCTCAGAAAACTGGTATTTTTGAATGACAATACATGGGTACTTTCCAATTGAAATCAACATATATGTTTGTTAACCAATACAATTAAAAAACCAAAAAACCTATGGACCCAAAAGTTGAACAATTCATGGCTGTGATCAAGGCAAAAAACCCAGCCCAGCCGGAATTCCACCAGGCCGTACACGAAGTGGCCGAATCTCTCATCCCATTTATCGAGGAACACCCCAGGTACAAACACTCCAAAATACTTGAACGAATTGCAGAACCCGAGCGCGTAATTATCTTCCGGGTTCCCTGGATAAATGATAAAGGCGAAGTTGAGATCAATCGCGGTTTTCGCATTGAAATGAATTCAGCCATAGGACCCTACAAGGGAGGATTGCGCTTTCACCCTACTGTCAACCTGGGCATCCTGAAATTTCTCGCTTTTGAGCAGGTATTCAAGAACAGCCTCACCACATTGCCAATGGGAGGCGGAAAAGGAGGATCTGACTTTGATCCGAAAGGCAAATCCGACAATGAGGTAATGCGTTTTTGCCAGAGTTTTATGACCGAGCTCAACCGCCATATCGGTCCCAACACCGATATACCCGCGGGTGACATTGGTGTGGGAGGTCGCGAAATTGGCTACCTGTTTGGTCAATACAAGCGGATTAAAAACGAATTCACCGGTGTGCTGACAGGCAAAGGCCTGGAATGGGGTGGCAGCGTGATCAGACCAGAAGCGACAGGATATGGAGCCGTATATTTTGCACAGGAAATGCTTGCTACGAAAAAAGACAGCCTCAAAGGAAAGACCTGTGTTGTATCCGGATCTGGGAATGTGGCTCAATTTACCACCCAGAAAGTCACCGAGCTGGGCGGAAAGGTAGTGACATTATCTGACTCCGGCGGATTCATCTATGATCCGAAAGGAATCGATGCAGAAAAGCTGGCCTGGGTCATGGAACTGAAAAATATCCGAAGGGGGAGGATCAGTGAATATGCCGAAGAATTTGGATGCGAATATCATGACGGTAAGCGTCCATGGAGTATCTCCTGTGATGTAGCCTTCCCCTCCGCCACTGAGAACGAGATCAACAAGGAGGATGCCGAAACCCTGGTAAAGAACAAGTGCAGGGTGATCAGCGAGGGAGCCAATATGCCCTCAACACCCGAGGCCGTCGAGGTATATCAAAAAAACAAACTTCTGTTTGGTCCGGGGAAAGCAGCCAATGCAGGAGGTGTCGCTGTTTCCGGCCTGGAGATGACGCAGAATTCAATGCGTTTGCCCTGGAGCAGGGAAGAGGTAGACAAGAGGTTGCACACGATCATGAAAAACATTCATGCCACCTGTGTCAGGTATGGCAGTGAAGGTGAATATGTCGACTACGTTAAAGGCGCTAATATCGGGGGCTTTGTTAAAGTTGCCGATGCCATGATGGCCCAGGGCGTGGTCTGATCCCTGTTCCCCAAATACAATTCAGAGGCTGCTTCTATCATGGGAGGCAGCTTCTTTTTATTTCAGCCGGAACACAGTTTTATGGTTTTCTTCTCATTCCGCAATTCTGTTATACAGCTACTTTTTTTGGCTCCAAAGATTAACTAAGTTTGCAACCAATATGGCAGACTATTTCACAGATACCCATGCACATCTTTACCTGGACGGATTCGATAAAGATATCGATAGCGTGATCGGAAGGGCACTTGAGAATGGTGTCAAAAAGATCTTTCTTCCAAATCTCGATACCTCCTCTATTACAGACATGAACAGGTTAACAGAACAATACCCCGGCACCTGTTTCGCGATGATCGGATTGCACCCCACCTCTGTGAAAGAGAATTACGCGGAGGAACTGAAGCTGATTGAAGCAGAATTGAAACAGGAACATTATATTGCCATTGGTGAGATTGGTATTGACCTTTACTGGGACAACACCTATATTAAGGAACAGGAGGATGCTTTCCGCAGGCAGATTGGTTGGGCCAAAAAGAAAAATCTACCCATTGTGATCCATGCACGCGATTCTTTTGATGAGATATTCAGGATCATGGACGAGGAGGATACCCGTGATCTCACTGGGGTATTTCATAGTTTCACAGGAAACCGGGAACAGGCTCAGAAGATCCTTTCATATGGTTTTTTTATCGGTATCAACGGCATCGTTACTTTTAAAAATGCCGGACTGGATAAAGTGGCTGAATCGATTCCTGCAGACAGGCTGCTCATAGAAACAGATGCACCTTTCCTTGCACCTGTCCCCTACCGGGGAAAAAGAAATGAAAGTGCGTATGTCACCCGGGTGGCCGAAAAGCTTGCTGAGCTGCACGGAATGGAAATCCGGGAAATGGCACAACGCACCACCGAAAATGCACAAACATTATTCCGCAAAGCATTCTGAACCATGGAGTACGACCAAGGCATACTGCTCATTTATACCGGCGGAACCATAGGTATGGAAAAAGATCCGGAAAACGGTTCGCTACGACCATTCGATTTCTCCAGGGTGCTGGAAAAGATTCCAGAATTGCAGCGGTTCGGGTTTGAGATCGATACCATTCAATTTAAATCACCCGTGGATTCTTCCGATATTCATCCCGGGTTCTGGGTCGAGATCGCCGATATCATTGAAGAAAATTACGATCAGTATCTTGGCTTCGTGGTGCTGCACGGCACCGATACCATGGCCTATTCTGCCTCTGCGCTGAGCTTTATGCTGGAAAACCTTTCCAAACCGGTGATTTTTACCGGGGCCCAGCTGCCCATCGGAATCCTCAGAACAGACGGAAGAGAAAACCTGATCACGGCCGTGGAGATCGCAGCGTCCATGGAAAATGGCCGTCCCGTTGTTCCGGAAGTATGTGTATACT
>CAZOXI010000519.1:0-3268 GCA_964583445.1 uncultured Bacteroidaceae bacterium
AGACTGAAATGGTCGTTGCCCTGGATCAGCCGCACGGGCATCCCCTTCCTCTTCAGCAGACCTGCAACCTGCAGGTCTTCGTTGTTGGTCTTTGTCAGCACGCAGGTAGTGCCCGATAATTCAGCATACATTAACTGGTTCACTACCGGTACCTCGAGGTTCCCTGATTGATGCCGGAAGACCCTGATCGCACCATTTTCCCTGTGCCGCGATATGATCTCGGTGGATTTCATGCGGACTTCAATGCGCCGGGCGAAAATGTTGGTAAAAACAACCAGGTTGGGCCTGCTCCTGAAATTCTCCACGAGCTCGAATTGCCTGGCACCCTCCTGCCGCGCCAGTGCCCGCAAAAATTTTAAATCCGACCCCCTGAACTCGTAAATGTTCTGATCATCGTCCCCGACAGCAATGACCCGCAACTCGGGATTCTGCTCCATGAGCAGCTTCACCAGCGCCAATTCATCCGGGTGCATGTCCTGCGCTTCATCAATCACCAGCACCGATTTAGTGATCCGCGCGGGCTCCACCTCCCCTTCCCCGATCTTCTGCACAGCATCTGCGATGATCCCAAGGGATCTTTTCAAATAAATTTACAACAGTCTTTCTTCCAATTTGTCTTTCCAAACGATAAATCCCTTTCTTTCATCGGTATAGTCATGGATCAGTCGGCTGAAATTTTCGCGCTGCTTTTCAAGAAAAGCTTGCCTGCCTTGATTTCTGATGACATTTAAGTCCTGGTCTATTGACTTTAGTTTTTGCCTGAATTGACGCCCGATATTCTCAGTATCATCAAACAAGGTTGCCTGCCGATCGAAGTTTCGGTAATAGGTGTTCCTTTTCAAGAATAACCGGTTCAGGTATTCAATCTTACGGTCTCTGTAGTCATAAATAACAGGAGTGATTTCAGACCGCTGAACACGACCGATATATTGAATCAACTTACCCTTAAAAGAGAAAGGATAAACAAGGAACAGACAAGAAGCATTTTGCAAGTCGGTACCCTCTCCGAAAAACTGACCTGTAGTGACCAAGGCCTGGTAATTACCACTATTGAGCAGTTGCCATTTTACCTTACGGCTGCCATCCGAATCATCCCCACTAAGTGTTATCACTTCAAAGGTCTGTTTGAGAAATTGATAAAGCGAATAAATATGCTTTTTTCTTTCATCCCGAAATTCAAAGTCGATGTTTTGCTGCTTACAATAACGGATCAGTTTTCCAATAAATCCTCTCGGGATAATCACTTCATTTACTGATTCTTCAATGAAACGGTAATACCGCTCGGTTCCCCATGTGCTTCTTCCTGTTTTCTTTTTAACAAAATATTCTGAATTGGCGAAATTCAGTTCTTCTTTCAGAAAACTAATCAGTTTGGGTGTAATGCCCGAACGATTGAGAAGAACTACATTACTTAGTTTAATATGGAGCTTACCTGGACCTATGTTTGGTGACTCGAAGCCATTTGCAAGTTACAGTGCATTATAGATCGTATCAAGATGAGATGTGGATACCTTCTGTATCGAGGATAGGAATTTCCATTGATTTTGAATAGGCTTTAATTGCTCATCTACAAAGCAACTGTTACCTTCTTCCAGTGTTGGTTTGTGAAGTGGCAACACAATCAAATTCCCCAATTCTTTGCCTGAATGGAAGTCCTGGTTAGGGAAAAGCCGGTCGAAACTGGAACTTTTTTCGAAAACTGAAAAGATTCTTACCTGCTCCAAGAGGGTTTTCAATATCTTACGGCTTCTGATGGCAGGATAAGGTTTGTCAAAAAAGATCCACACATGTCCTCCTTCACCTGAGCGCGACCTTTCCATGTATGTGGGAATCTCTTTTTCTTTGCAAACGTTGATAAGCGTTCGGCATTCTTCAACCCAGTTTACTTTGTCAAAGTCTGCTGCGATAAACCAGGAAGTGTTGTCCGGCAGTAATGGATAGATGCCAATAAACTGTTCACCGTTCAGATGCTTTTGCACCTGCTGATCAGTTAGCGGAAGGTCTCTTTTGTCTTGGTAATTTTTGAAAGTGCTCCCCTTCATTACATGGAGTCGGTACATGTAAGGATCATATTCATATGCAGGCATGTACCCGCGTTTATTTCCCTTTTCCCAACGCCTGGCAAAGACATCCTCCCTGCCTTTAAAGAGGCTTCTGAACAGATTAAGTTTTTTATCATCTGAATACTGAATCATATTCTATCGTCTCTTTCTCAAACGTTTATTTTCCAGTATCCAGCTTTTGTTGATCCAACTCTTTCCAATATATCATCTTCTCGTAATTTTTTTATGGTTTTTTCAACTGTTCTTTGACTTTTATTTATTCTCTGTGCGATTTCTTCCATGGTGATATCCGGTTCCAGGAAAATCCAAGCAACGATTTCTTCCGTATTTCTTCCGTAATTCTTCCGTAATCGTCTTCAATCACCAGTTTTACCCCTAACTTTTCTCCGAACTTACTCCGAACTTTTCTCAGAACCTCATGCCAAATAGAGGATAAAATAACTTGTTCGTATTCTATTACCTACGCTGACAATTATAATGGGGGACACAACTTATAAACTGATACATTTACTTTAATAATTCAAGAACTAAACTAAGCAAAAGGTTTTGCGCGATGCCAGCTTCAGCAACCGAAGTTCTTTTACCGCAATCCGGTAAAATAGGTTTCGCCGAAAATTCCCTGCCCGCATTTAGCAGCCAGGGCCTTGTTAGCCGCTGCACTGATGTGGACGTTCACCTGGGAGGTAATTCAAAATGGTAAATCATCCAATTCATCTGAGTGCTTTCCTAAGTCATACCAGCCAGAAAGCTGCAACCAACATTTTGGTAGTTCATCGGCCTCAAATGCTTTCCACCTTGCTAATGACACTCTTATTAATGTTCCTGCTAGGATTGTATCTACAGGATTCTCAAACCCTTTAAATTTTAAACTTCTCCAACCGACATCAGATGGATATTGATATCTAATTCCCTTAAAATCCTTTCTTTTTAAATCTCTATCACTTATCCAAAATCCAACGCTATGTGGAGGAATTCCGCCTTCTCTGTCAATGTAACCGCTACCACTTGGTGTCCATTGAATTAACTTGTCGAAAAGTTCATCTGGGTGACCTCTCCAAATGGGAATATTTCGCTTCTCGATAAAATCCTTTATAGTTATTTCATTCTTGAGACTTCCCTTTCTTATTCTATCATATACTAAAATATCTTCAACCTAAATTGAGCGATTCATAAATTCACTGTCCCTTTTCATTTCACTTGGTTTA
>CAZOXI010000520.1:0-3260 GCA_964583445.1 uncultured Bacteroidaceae bacterium
ACAAATTTTTCTGAGATGTTGCGGTGGATATCGACCGACAGGGTATGGGGACGGTCGTATTCGAAGCGATATTCCCGGCCATTGTTGACCTGGTCGAACTGCCGGGTGGTATGGGCATACGCATAGCTGATGAACCCGGTATAAGTGCCTTTGTCCTTGCTGATGAACAGTTCGGCGCCCGTGGAGCGTCCTGTTCCCCCGGTGTGGATTTTGCTTTGCCAGTTCGCATCCCCCTTCAGGTTGCTGTATCCTTCCCGGTATGCAATCAGATCATCCATTTTCTTTGCATAGAGATCAATTTCCGCGGTGAGCATATCATTCATGAACCGACCGTTCCAACCCACTGTATATTGTGTAACCCGCGAAGGATCCATTCCCTCCCGCGAGGGGACCCACACCTCGTTGTTCAGGAAATCGCCTGCAGAAGTGATCATGTGTGTGTACTGGGAACCTTTCATCCATGAGGCATTCATTGATTGGGTCCCTGAAAGATGAAATGTGGCATCGAGCCGGGGTTCGAAGGAGAAATCCTGGTAATCACCGGATGCATAGTGCACTGTCCGCAGCCCGGCATTCAACTCCAGCCGGTCGCCGGGTGTGACGCGGTTTTCAAGGTACAGTGCAGACTCCAGCCCGGTGAAGGTCTCCGGGTGTGTCACATTCTTCTCACCGAAAGATTCCCAGGATTCGTTGGGAATGAAACCGCGGAGGGAGGACATGAATCCCGCGTCGATGGACCAGGACGGCAGCAGCCTGTAGCGGAATTCCGATTTCAGGCTGAGATCCCTGACCGAGGAAGTGTAATTGCTGTGGTAGGTGATGCTGCTGTCCTCCTCTATTTCGAACTGGTGTTTGCGTAAATCCTGGACACGATAGCGGGTCCAGGACAGCGTTGTATTGATATTCGACCTGGAATTTGGAATGGTTTTCCACTGAATTGATCCCAGCAGGTTCCCCCACCTGTTTTTAAAGTTCATTTTTTCTTCCGCGTCGAATAAGTACATGTTCAACTGGTCATCCCCGGCAAAGACATTTAGCTGGAAACTGTTCCTGTGGTCCGGCCGCCAGGTCAGTTTCCCGTTCAGGTCATAAAAACCATAGGTCATCATATAATCTTCCTCCTGAAGGTAGGTGATGCCCCCGAACAGCAGTTCCGTGAATGTTTTTCTGGCAGATACAAGGTAGGAGGTCTTTTCGTTCACCGGACCCTCCAGGGTAAGGTCGGCACCCAGCAGTCCGATGCCACCCGATCCTTTGAATTTGGTTTTACTGCCTTCGCGCAGGGTGATGTCCACCACTGAAGAGAGCCTGCCACCGTATTTTGCCGGGAATCCCCCTTTCAGCACCGTCGCTTCGTTGATTACCTCCGGGTTAAAGACAGACAGGAAGCCGCCCACGTGGTTCACATAGAACAGGGAAACGTTGTCGATCAGGAACAGGTTTTGTCCGGGTCCGCCTCCACGGACCAGCAGGTTGCTGGATCCTTCGTTCTGCGTCTGGATTCCCGGAAGTAACTGGAGTGTTTTCAGGACATCGGGCTGAGCGCCGATGGAGGGGATATAGCGCAGCTGTTTATTGTTCAGGTCCGACCGGTTAAACGTCCGTTTCCTGAAAGCCCTGACCTGTACCTCGTCGATGCTTGCGCCGGGAGTGAGAAAAATGTCAAGGATGGAATCGCGGAGTTCCCGGGTGAGGATCACATGCGGTGCGAATCCGACATACGTAACCAGCACGGTATCGGTGGATGCGGGGACAGTGATGTTGAAATACCCATTGTTGTCGGTGGAAGTTCCCTTCAGTGAAACGGGGTCAAAGACACTTGCACCGATCAGTACCTCGCCGGAGACCTGGTCACGCACCAGTCCGCTGACCCTGGTCTGTGCCTTTTGCTGTGCGCTGGTATGCATGAACGGCAGGAAGAGGAGCAGTCCGGACAACAGGAGGAGCAGTATGCCGGGCAGCACGACAGGGGGCAGCGGGGATAGACGGATGGCCGGGGTGGATTTCCTTTTTATCTGGTTACCTGGTTTTCTCATAACTGATTCGAGCCGTTTGCTGGATTTATATAAAGCTACAGTGCATGCTAATTTGGTTACAGGGATTTTCATACTTTCAATAGTAAATTGATCTGCTCACAACAGAGTCCCTGGGCACTTGCAGGGAGTCGACAAAGGGGGTGTATGCTGCAACCACTCCCATTCCGTTCTGCACGTTGGTATAATTTGAAAGGGCGATGGCGGTCCCTTCGATGAACTGGGTGTTCCTTGCCTTTTCATAGAGGTAGAACTGCTTCTTGTACCTGTAATATGCTGCACTGACATGCCGGAGTTCAGTGATCAGCGTATGTCCCTTGCTTACTTCATAACACAGGCCCGTGCTGCTGTAACAATATGATCCTGAATAGGCGGAGCTGTATCCAAGCTGCATTTCGACGTGGCTGTTCCTGAACATTTCGTCGCTGAACAGCAGGGTAGGGGTGGTATTGGGATCGATTCCCTCGTTGAGCAGGATGTCGAGGTGGTCATTGAAGGTATGGATGTTGGAAGTCCGGTCCTCGTAGCGCTTTCTCAGCACCAGTTCATAGAAATCCCGGGTCTCCGGATTGTCGGTAAAACCCAGGGTGAGGCTGTCCCGGTAGTATCCTTCTTCATTTCTTCCGGCCCTCCGGTCGTATGCGATGATCTCCAGGGTGACTGTCCGGGGGATGGTATCTGTTGCATACGCTCCTTCGAGGCCGGGCAATGCCGCACGTAAAATGACGGTTTCTCCAGGCTCCGGTGTATGGGTATGGTAGAAGCGGCCGGAATCGAGGTTGGCCAGTTGCAGCAAACCGGCCTGTTCTGAATCGTAATACACTTCGGCCGCAGCTGTGCCCTCCAGGTAAGTAGAGTCTATTTTCTCAGCATATGATATGTGGGCCTGCACAGGTTGTCCGGCCACCAGGATGCTGTTCAGCACCGGTTGCGGGTCATAATCGGGGAATTCATCGCTGATGAGGGTGGAGCAACCGGAAAGCACAGTGACCAGGCAAGCTGTGATTGCCATTACCCGGCCACGGATTCTTTTGGATGGTGAAATCATTAGTTTGTTGAGGCTGTTCCTCTGCAAGATGGTCAAGTACTTTAAAGTAAGTATTTCTTGCTGTCGGAGTCCAGCTAATTTTCATTTGTCCTGAGGATATTTGGTCCTGACTTCTTTCATTACCTCCTCATGAGGTAGAAGCTCTCCTTTATCTGCTTCTGCCAGACCCTTATCAATTA
>CAZOXI010000521.1:0-3255 GCA_964583445.1 uncultured Bacteroidaceae bacterium
TAATAACTATTTTATAACCAGATCTTGCATCTGATGGAAATTCATTCTCTAATAACCATATATCGCTGACTCCCAGCTGAACTCCCGGGTCAACATTCGGATTCCATTCATTAAAACCTCCTGCCCAGCTTACTGTATTTGCTGTTCCACGGTAAAGGAATGCTACCCTGGTCCCGATAGCAAACGGGAAATTTTTGGTAGCAATCAGCTCATTCCAAAAAGCATCTAATTGGGAGGCACTATCTGTTGAACTGGTTAATTCAGTGAGTTTAGCAATAAAGCTGTCGTAATCAGTAAAATAGTCTGCAGGGTCAGTAGATTGACTTTGATAGACCCGTACATAGTCGATTTCCAGGGTATCTGATACAAAATTGGGATCAATTTCTGGCAGGAAGGCAAAATTCAGTAACAAGAATTGTTCTGCATTAAAAGGCCAGGTATTGCTATTTATTTCATCGGGTTTATAGGTATAATGGGTAACATCGTCAACACTGAACACAAGTTTTTCAGGATACCACCTGAGGGTATAGGTATGGAATTCAGACGAGGCATTTGCTATTGCCTGACCTCCTTTGTTAAAGGTGTTTCCATAGCTTGAGGGGGTATGGGTGGCACTTGTCACGTAATTTTGATTTGCTCCCCAGTGTTCCATAATGTCAATTTCACCACAATCCGGCCAGAAGGTGGTACCAAATCCCTGCATATCCCACCAAGTACCATCAGCATCAATGTTTTTGCCCAGCATCCATATTGCTGGCCAGGTACCAACACCTGTGGGTAATTTTGCTCTCACTTCTACTTTCCCATATTGAAATGCAAATTTGGAATTCAGCCTGGCTGAGGTATATTCTTTTGTAATGTCCTGGTCGGTATATGTCTCTTTCTTACCTATAATGTTGAGCATCCCATTGCTTACATTGGCATTATCCGTCCGGTCTGTATAGTGTTGAATCTCACCATTGTGCCATCCCCATGGATTAGGAAGTAGTGTCTCTTGGTGCCATTTGGTGTCGTCAATGGCTCCTTCTCCACCAAATTCATCTGACCACACCAGTACATCATATTCAGGATCTTCTGTTCCGGTAGCATTGAAAAAAACATCGTCAATATAGGCCAGCACATGGTCGTAATTATTTTCTCCGTTTACCTGTATCAATACCCTGTTAAAATCAGTCCTCTGCGAAGGGGGCGGTGAATTTGGATTCAAATTGAAATATGCATCATTTAAAAAATCGAAACTCAGGCTTTGCCATTGATCCAGTACAATGGGTTTGATAATCTCACATTGTGTTATCCATGGTTGGGTCAGTGTTCCATCCTGCAATTTCAAAGACACCTGGTTGGGTTGATTCCCTGTTACTCCTGAGCTTGGAACGTATATCTTTAAAACAAAACTATGATCGGAAGATAAGTCATAGGTATTGCTTATGTCGAAGCGCACGTTTGCGTACTGACCCCCAACATCATGGTATTCCAGAACAGTAGCTGAAGTATTTATACCATCAGGATATGGATTTGGGAGACTTGTGTTGATATTACAATTGTCTCCAATCCAGGCAGTAATTGTTCCGTTTCCTTCAAAATCATCTTGAACGGTTTGGGTTTGTGCCTGGCTAAGGGTTGAAAAAAGGAACAGTAAAATAATTGATAAAGTGATACTCCGCATGCTGGGGGTTTTGAGATATTAGAAATCAAAGACTGGCTTAAAGGTTAAATGTTGTGTACAATATTTTCAATATGTTTGTAAAGATTCTCTCAAAGATATAATCAATTTGATTACCTGGGAGCGTACTTTTTAACTTTCAATACAACTTGGGAATAAGGTTTGCAACATAATAGTATAATGTCCTCATAATTATTTACTTACTTTTATGTTCTGAGAAAGTTCCGGAGATTGTAAAGCATCTACTACTTAATTATGTATGAATCAAATTAATGGCATAGAAGAGAGGAATTTGATTTTTAGACTTTCAGAAGGTGATGAAACAGCTTTTGAAATTCTCTTCAGGCATTATTATCCAGGATTGGTCATTTATGCTTCAAAATTTGTCCAGGACAGCACTGAAGCAGAAGAAATTGTACAGGAATTCTTTATTCGTTTGTGGGAGAAACATCATACAGTAAAGTTATCACCTACCTTAAAATCATATGTATTCCAGTCAGTTAAAAACAGTTCCCTGAATTTTATCCGTGACAAAAAAGTAAGTCTGCCCATCATTGAAGAGCTGATACACAGGTCAGGCTCTGCATTGATCTTTAACCCGGACCTGTATGTCGCCTCTGAGCTGCAACAAAAAATCGAAAGTGCGGTAAGCAATCTTCCTGTAAAATGTCGTGAGGTATTTCTGATGAGCCGTTTCAGGAATATGAAGAATGATGAAATTGCACAGGAATTAAATATTTCCAAACGAACTGTAGAAACCCATATAAGCAATGCAATTAAGGTACTCAAGACCGAATTAAAAGATTTTCTCATACTGCTTATTATGCTCAACCTGGGTTAAATCTCTGAAAAAATCACTTTCTACTTACGTGTCCTTCCTGTTTTTTGTGTATTGATGGCAAATGAACCCTGTTTTTACCTGTCAATACATCTGATTTATGGAAAGAAAATCATTAGAATCCCGGCTAAAGGCATTTTTATATGCTTTAAAAGAAGACAAGCAAGAAAAGCTTGTTGAGGATGCTTATGCTTCAATGAAAAGCATTGATGATGTTGATGTCGATCATGCTTATTCTGTTGTGACCCGGAAAATGTATAAGCGCTCCGGAAGGATCAGAACTTTACATCAATTGCAGAGAATTGCAGCAGTACTATTTATCCCAATGCTCGTTACTTCAATTCTGCTATATCAACATAATCGCTCAGTCTATTCAGCAAGTGCAAAACAGACCATCATCAATCCCTCTGGCGTCCGTTCACAAGTGGAACTTCCCGACGGTAGTATTGCATGGTTGAATGGCGAAAGTGAAATGTCTTTCTATGAATCTTTTGCTGGAAAAGAAAGAAAAGTTGAATTAGCCGGGGAAGCATATTTTGATGTTGAGAGGAATCCTGATCAACCATTTGTGGTTTCAGCCGGGAAAGTTGCAGTTGAGGTATTGGGTACAAGATTTAATGTAAAGAGTTATCATGACGAGGCAAATATCGAGGTATCCCTGGAAGAAGGAAAGATAAATTTCATTTCAAAACACAGTGGAAAGAATCAGCAGACGATTATGGTCCCGGGCATGCGAGCGGTCTATAATATTCAT
>CAZOXI010000522.1:0-3252 GCA_964583445.1 uncultured Bacteroidaceae bacterium
CATTCGCAGTGCAAATGCCGTCGGCACTCCCGGGTTGTATGCAACAAAAAGAATTTTGGTGGAGTGATGCAATCATATCTTTTCTATTTGCCTGGCTTTACCTATGAAAGCCGGATGTGCATATTTTCAATGTACAAAAAGCACTTCCCTATCGCTGTGTGACAGATATTTATTACTTTTATTGGATGTACACAGGGACAACAAATCAGCCAGGCAGATGAAAACCTTTAAAATCATTGCTGTTTTCCTGCATATTTTTCTTTTGACAGGAAATGCACAGGAGACTATCCCCTTCGAAACAGGGGAATTCAGGTATCTATCTGAAAAAGCAGAGCAGTGTCCGGAAGGCTATACATGCACTGTTTTCGAGGTGAATTGCCCGGGTTCTGACCCGGCAAAAGGGATCATTGCCCATGCACAGTATACCGGTGAGAATCCAAAGGGGCTTATCATGTTGTTTAAGGGAGGTGAAGGAACAACTTATTGGACCCAGTCTCAGGATGCCTATCAAATGGCAGCGGGATTTCGTGAGGAAGGATTCAGCATTGTACAGGTCAAATGGATCGATTCATGGCTGCTCACATCCCCGGGCATTGATGCTGGAATCGCACACCTTGCTGCGAGACCTGCAACTGTGATCAAAAAGGTATATGAGGATGTATACCTGCCCCTTGAAAAAATGGCTGATGCAAAAGATTTTACAGGGTTTTGCCTGACAGGTAACAGTGGTGGTGCATCACAGATATCCTATGCCCTGAGCCATTACGGGCTGGACAGTTTGATCGATGTGGCGGTTCCCACAGGTGGTCCACCCCATGCAACACTTGCAAAAT
The DNA here is from genome assembly GCA_964583445.1 of uncultured Bacteroidaceae bacterium. Lineage (GTDB taxonomy): Bacteria > Bacteroidota > Bacteroidia > Bacteroidales > M55B112. Next base: position 834 of record CAZOXI010000522.1, read on the forward strand.
CGATGCTGCAGCGACCTGGAGAAAAGGAATACTGGTACGGGGAAAAGCGGCGGGCATTTATTGATAAGGGATTTGGATATTTTAACGGTAACGGACCCGGAGTACGGTTTGATACTTCATTTGTCGACAGATGGACTGCGGAGAGTGTTGCCACAGGAGGAAATGATTATTATCATCCCGACACACGCCTGCATTTCATTATTGGTGCTGATGACAGGGACATGTACCATGTATCCACGGACTATATCTACCGGCTGTTCGAGGAAGGGAACCCGGATATTACCCTCGAAATCGTACCTGGCACACCACATAATATCCTACGGTCAGAAGCTGGTAAAGCAGCACTTACCAATGCCATCCTGGGACATAACAGGCAGAAAAAGAGCACGCTATCGAACAGGGACACGTTGTTGCCGACCTACACAAATATCAGGTATGGCAATTACGAACGAAACGTTTTTGACTTCTGGCAGGCGGAATCAGAGGCACCCACTCCGCTGGTGATATGGATTCACGGGGGAGGATTCAACAATGGTGATAAATCTTCCGCACTGAACCCGGAGAATGCAGATTTTTTAAAACGATGTATTGAAAACGGGGTGTCATTCGCGGCGATCAATTACCGGTATGCCACAACCACCCGGCTGGATTCAATTATGCTGGATGCAGCCCGCGCGGTCCAGTTCTTCAGGAACAAGTCCGGCAGACTCAATATCGACAAAAATAAGATCGCAGCGTACGGGGGGTCTGCGGGAGGAGGTATTTCCCTGTGGCTGGCGGTGCATGATGATCTGGCAGATAAGACCAGCAACGACCCGGTATTGCGGGAATCATCAAAATTAACTGTTGCCGGACACTTGCGATCCCAGGCAACATATGATTTCAGCCGGTGGCCGGAATTTTTGGATTTGCCCGAAGAGTGGCACAGGGGAGCAAGAGGTGACCTGCAACTCTATAAGATTCCTGATGCTTCATGGTACAGTGCACCTGAGATTGTTGCGCTGAGAAAAAACCTGGATATGCCCGGAATGATAGATCCATCCGATCCCCCGGTTTATTTGAAGAACCTGCGTGAACCAAGCTTGGAAACAAGGGGTGATATCCTGCATCACCCGGCCCATGCCATCTACCTGAAAAAGTATTTTGACAGGGTGGACGTTAACAGTGCCCTGGTAACAGCAGAAACAGCAACAAATGAACGGGTGGATATGCTCGATTTCTTTTTCACGTATTTGCTGACAGAAGAGGACAGGACAGTGGATTAAAGATCATCGCTTAAGTATTTTCTGCTGTCGGACAGAGCCTTTTTCGGTAGTTACATTCAATAACAAATGTATCAAGGAAGTATACCTCGGTAATGTATTTTGCCATCGCTTCATTGATGTCGCCGGAGATACCCGCGGCTTCGGCAGCATCAATGTTTTCCGGATCATTGGCAGATTCAACCACATCGAAGCTCTTTTGGATCTGCGATCCGGTAAAATCCTCCCGGTTGACGAATGGTTCGACCACCAGCTGACCCTCTCCATCAACTGTGCCATAGCCTGCCAATTCAATCAATTCCGGACGGGGATCCACAGGACTATGCGTTACCCTGCCCATTACATTCAAATAGAAGGGCCGATCCTTGTATTTTTCGATAAAAGTGATCGCCCTTTCATAGATTTTCTGGTCACGGCCAAATTCGTCATTCCCGCCTCCGCCAAGCACTTCATATTCATCCAGGCCATATACACCAGGAACCAGCTCGCTGTCGGGACCGATGTGCCATTTACCAAAATGGCCCGTGGTGTAGCCTGGATTTTTCATCAGCTCCATGACCGTAAGGCGATCCACATAACCATTCTCCGCCTGGGTAAATCCATAATCCCTGGTATTAATCGGGTAACTGTCAGGCACCCGGCTGGTGAGCAAACCAACCCGGCTGGGGTGACAGGTTTTTCCTTTTACGTTAAATTTCATGAACATGGTACCTTGTTCCACCAGCTGATCAAGATGGGGTGTTTTGGCATAGGGATGTCCGAAGCAACTTAAGTCACCATATCCCAGGTCATCAGCAAACAACAGGATAATATTTGGCCTGTTATCTTGAGCGCGTCCTGCTTCTGAATTTATATTGCTGACATTAATGAATCCAACGCTCAGGGCAATGATGATTGCGAAGGTAATTTTTTTCCATGTTGACATTTTTGTAAGTTATTGGGGTTTATTGAACAACGATTTTGCGTGTTGTCAGCTTTTCGTTTTCAGTGGTAAACCGAATAAAGTATATGCCATTTCTAAAGGCACTTACATCTATTTGGTTCATATGTTCGCGCTGATCTTTAAGGAGGTTTCCTGTTATATCAAAGACCTGGATTCTTTGTATCCGGGTGCCTTTAATATAAACCACATCACTTGCAGGAACGGGATAGGCATC
>CAZOXI010000523.1:0-3245 GCA_964583445.1 uncultured Bacteroidaceae bacterium
CTCGAAAGACAACTACCTCTATGGCCCGGATGGATCAAAGGCTGCTGATGAATACAAGCAACACCTTTACTATGATCTGATCAGGACATGGACAACAGAAGAAAACATCGCCTGCTTCTTTTTTGAAGCCATGGATGAATCATGGAAAGACAGTATCAATGCCATGGGATCTGAGAATCATTTTGGACTATTCACTGTAGATGGAGTGGCTAAATTTGTCTTATGGGACCAGGTGGATGCAGGCGTTTTTCAAGGATTAACACGGGGAGGAAATCCCATACGAAAAAGTTATGGCGGAAACCTGGAGGAACTCATGCAAGGAGTGTATCCTCCTGATCCGGTCCATAATGAATGAAAAAGCATGAAATGCGTATTAATTTCATATAAACCCCTTATCATTGAGCAAAGAGACTTCAGCGGTGCAATGACAGAAGATGATGTATATTTAAGGATGAATAAACTTAAATTGTGCGTTGCATGCCCCGCAATACACATCAGCTGATGATCGAAAGTGTTCAGGAATAAATACCTAAAAATGGTAACAAAAACAACAAAATTATCCTTTAAGGAAAAGATCGGCTACGGTCTGGGCGATACTGCCTCCCATTTCGTATGGGACATGGTTGGATTCTGGATTCTGATCTTCTACACCGACACATACGGGATCTCTGCTGCGGCTGCAGGAACCATTATGCTGATTGCAAGGATCTGGGACATGGTCAGCGACCCGGTCATGGGAATCATCGCTGACAAAACCAACACGCGATGGGGGAAATTCAGACCCTATCTCCTCTGGATGGCATTTCCATATAGTGTCCTGGCGGTGCTTGCATTTACAACGCCCGACTTCGGCGACACAGGTAAGGTGATCTATGCCGCTGCCACTTATTTGTTATTAATGACCGTGTTTACAGCCATTAACCTCCCCTATTCATCACTCGGTGCGGTGATGACATCCGATTCCTATGAAAGGGCGGGATTAAACTCTTACCGTTTCGTTTTTGCTTTTGCCGGACAATTGATTGTCTCGGGTACAGCCCTGTCACTGGCCCTCTTCCTGGGAAAAGGCGACCAGGCCAAAGGATTCCAGTATACCCTGATCCTGTTTGCTGTGATCAGTTTCATCCTTTTTATGATCACCTTCAGAACGACCCGTGAACGCGTAGCACCTCCCAAAGAGCAAACAGCGGACCTGAAACAGGATTTGAAGAACCTGTTGAAGAACCGTCCATGGATGATCCTCTTTTTTGTGGGAATCATATCGTTCGTGATGTTTGCCCTGCAAAACCTCTCTGTTGCCTACTATTTCAAATATTACGTAGGAAACGCGGAACAGGTGCAGCTGTTCAATGTCATTGGAACCATTGCCCTGATCATTGCCATTCCTTTATCCAAGCCGCTTTCAAAACGATTTGGGAAGAAGACCGTTTACCTGACCAGTTCCCTGCTTTCAGGAATTTTCTTTATCCTGTTGTACATTCCCGGTCCTGAAAACATTGGAACAATCTTTACGCTAAATATCCTGGCCAAGATGGCATATGCACCAGCCGTTCCACTGTTATGGACGATGCTCGGGGATACCGCAGATTATTCAGAATGGAAGGACGGGCGCCGTGCCACCGGACTGGTATTCTCTGCTGCCACCTTTGCCCAGAAAGCAGGATGGGGCATCGGGGGAGCACTTGCAGGATGGCTGCTGGCTCTGTTCCAATTCGAAGCCAATGTGGAACAGACGGAAACTGCCCTGACCGGGATCAAGTTAATGATTTCCGTATTTCCCGGAATCCTCTATATGTCGTGTGCAATTCTGCTCATATTTTACAACATTGATCAATCCACCTGCATCCAGATGCAAGAGGAGCTTGATCAACGCAGGGCCGCATCAGAATAACCGGGAATACAACTGATCAGCCAGGCTGGGAAACAGCCAACCAGTTGAACATCCGGGCAGACAGGCCGGCACCTGGCAGCCAGGTCCTGGCAGCAAACAGGTTCGCAATTTAGTAACACTGAAAAAATGAACAAAATGAGAAAATTAGCCTGGGTCGTTATCATCGCAGCATTGGGATTAAGTTTCCCTGGTTGCGCAAGTCAGTCGGAAGAAATGAAGGTTACTGTCTCCGGCCGGCAACTGCTGTTGAACGGGAATGATTATGAAATTAAAGGCATTTGTTACCACCCTGTGCCTCGGGGAAAAATGACACGAAGTTTTGACCGGCTGGAAATGGACCTGCAATTAATGCAGGAGGCGGGAATCAATACCATCAGGCTCTATGCCCCTGTTCCTGACCGGGAAATACTTGACCAGGTGAACCAGGCAGGCCTGAAGATCATTATGGGATTTGGCTATAACCAGGGAGGCACATTCGATATACTCTCGGGAACATTTATTGATTATGTGGATCAATTTAAAGACCACCCCGCCATTCTGATTTGGGAACTTGGAAATGAGTACAACTACCACCCGGAGTGGTTTGAAGACAATATTGACAACTGGTATACTGCGCTCAACAACGCTGCTGAGCAGATCCACAATGCTGATCCGAACCGTCCTGTATCCACGGCCCACGGTGAAATTCCCAATCCTGAGATCCTGGAAGCATGTCCCGCAATTGACATATGGGGCATGAATGTGTACCGATGGGATGATCCGGGATCCATTTTCTCAGAATGGGAAGAGATCTCCTACAAACCGATGTACCTCTCTGAGGCCGGTGCTGACAGCTATATGACCGTTGCAGCCAGGGGCTATGCCCAGGGGCCCAATGAAAAGGCCCAGGCAGATGCAACCAAAAAGATCCTCGAAGAAGTTTTTCGCAACCTTGATGTCTGTTCCGGGGTCACTGTCTTTTCGTTCCTGGATGGACTCTGGAAGGCAGGCCATCCCGAAAGGCAGGACCCGGGAGGCATGGCTCCGAACAGTGCCGGAGTGCCCTACGATGCTACACCCAATGAGGAGTATTGGGGCATACTGGATATTGACCGGAATAAAAAAGCAGCCTTCCAGGTAGTTAAAGACATATATCATTCATATTAAACCTACCTGCCAGGAAATACCTGGCGGGGACTTGCAAGACGCAGAGCGGGCGGGGGGCAAGAAAATTACATTACATTTAAAACCATCGTTATGACCAGATTTCTTGTTCTTGCAATTATTGCATCTGCAATGCTATTGTTTCCGTACCAACCCCTGGAAGCACAATTTGTCGATGTGGGAAGCGGCAGCTACACCACCTCCTTCCCCG
>CAZOXI010000524.1:0-3234 GCA_964583445.1 uncultured Bacteroidaceae bacterium
ACTGTCATGGTTTGATGCATTTCCTATGGTTGTTAAGGCATTCGATATCGCATCGGATTCTGAGATGAAGAAAAAAGAAAACCAGCGAGAGTTGTGGGAGCATGAAGTGAACAGTTTCGCCAAAGTATCCATGATGCTGGATACAAAGATTTTATTAGGCAGGAAAAGCAAGGATAATATATTGGCGCAGATCAGGAAAAGCACAGCCACGCTTGCGATGTTTCCCCGCGATATATTCAAAATAAAAGGCATCCAGTTGAAGAAAAGTGCCGACAGGAAAAAATTCCTGAATGCACTTGAGATGCCTGCTATCATATATTAAAATCTATAACCTTTAACAACACGAACCCTTAAAATCTATCATTATGACATTTGTTTCAATCGCATTGTCCGTTGTATTTGCACTATTGTTTTCTGCCATCCTTGTGTATGGTTTCAGTCGCAGGACCGCAGGACCATTTGATGGTATGCTGTTCCTGTTTCTGATTATTTTTATGTTTACCTGGGGACTGGGTTCCTGGATGGCACCTGTCGGTCCGGTTTTCGGCGGGGTTTCATGGCTTAGTTACCTGATTATCGCTATCGTGGTGATGCTCCTGATCGGTGCATTGCTTCCACCTTCGCGACCCAGGGGCAGCCGGGCTGCTGACAGGGCCGTTGAAGGCGATGAAGCCGCCCAGGCGGTAGGGATTACTTTCGGGTTTTTCTTCTGGTTCATGTTGATCACGCTTTTCGTGATTGCCATACTCAGGCTGTTTAACCCGGATTATACAGTTGTCTGACAGGTACATCGAACAAAAAACGAACAGAACACAACGACAGTACAACGATCAGTTCAGAAAAACGACCAGGTTACCGTAGCGACCAGATCAGAGCTGCAACCTTGTCACAACAACGAAAAGAGAGATCTTTTAACATTTAATTACTGCACGTTCTGCTGCCTGGTTGAAGTTTTTGCCGGAGCAGCGGACGTGCTATTCAGTTTACAAAACTATAATAATGATGAAGCCAGAAAGAGAAGAAAAAATAAAGCAACGTATTATTGATCACTTGACATGGGATGCGAGTGTGAACGCAAATGACATTAATGTGACGGTGAAAAATGGAAAGGTAGAACTCAGGGGCACGGTACAGAACTCCACGGCAAGAATGGTTGCAGGACGCAACGCTTACCAGGTAAGCGGTGTGGAGGAAGTGGATAATTTCCTGGAAATCAAATTTCCGGCTACGCAAACCCTGCCCACGGATGAAGAGATCAATGAGAATATTGAGCGGATCCTGAACTGGAACAGTCATATTGATGCCTCGGAGATCCAGGTGAAAACCCACGACAATACGGTCTCCCTGGAGGGACATGTCGGCAGTTACTGGGAGAAATATGTGATCGAAGAGATCGTCAACTCAGTGCGCGGGGTACTTGAAGTAAAAAACAGTATTGAAGTCAGGCCTAAGATGGAAACAAGGGATATCAATATTAAAAATGATATTGAACAAGCCTTCGAGCGCACCAACCTGATCAATGAGAAAAACATCAACGTTTCAGTGGAGGCAGCAATGGTGACCCTGGAAGGAGCCGTATCCAGTTTTTTCGTGAAAACCCAGGCACATAACATTGCTATCTACACCACGGGAGTAAAGGATGTGGTGGATAAAATGACAGTGAAGTAAGATTGACCCCTTTTTATATCTTTCTCAGTTCCTTGATGACCTGGATAGTAACCATTGGCAGGATTCCTGTGGCTGCAATCATTCCCCATGCAGTCAATGACAGATCGGTGAAAGAAAGGGCATTACTCAGTACAGGTACGAAATAGGTGATTACAAGGATTGCTGCACAAAATGCCAGTGCCATCCAAATGTATTTGTTTTTGGTTACCTGGTTGATGAACACATTTTCCTTAGTTTCCCGCATATCGAACACGTGCAGGAGCTGTGCGATGGCGAGGCTGAAGAAAGCAATATTGTTGGCCACCTGGTCAGACATGTCCAGGCCGTGCACTGCCAGTACATAGGCACCGATCACGTAAATACTGATGATGATCCCATATATCCCGGTTGTCAGCCATTCCCTTTTGGTAATGATGGGTTCGTCCGGATCACGTGGTGGCAGGTCCATTACATTGCTGCTCCCTTTGCCTACACCTAGTGCAAGGGCAGGGAACACGTCGGAGAGAATATTCAACAGCAGTATCTGGAGTGGCAACAGCGGTAGTTTAAACATGGTAAAGCTGATGCCCGCAATGATAATGATCTCTGCAAGGTGATAAGAAAGCTGGTAGATAATGAATTTCTTGATGTTGCCGAAGATGACGCGACCCTGCTCAATGGCATTGATGATGGAAGGGAAGGCGTCATCCAGCAGCACCATATCCGAAACATCCTTGGCCACTTGTGTGCCGCGTTTTCCCATCGCGATGCCGATATCGGCCTTTTTCAGGGCAGGGGCATCATTCACCCCGTCACCAGTCATGGCAACGATCTCACCCTGTTCCTTGAAATGGGTGATGATGTCCAGTTTCTGTTCCGGGTCGACCCTTGCAAACACTGCGGTACTGCTGATATCTTCTGCTTCTGCGTTTGCCAGGTCCTTACCGTGCAGGACAGGGTTGAATTCCTGCTGATCCGGATCGACCATATTTACTTCCCTGGCGATATTGAGCGCTGTCTCCGGGTGATCACCCGTGACCATTACCACCCGGATCCCGGATCTGCGACATATCTCCATGGGTTCCTTCACATCTTCCCTTACCGGGTCAATAAATCCTGTGATACCGATGAAGGTGAGTTGCTCCAGGAATTCTTCTTTCTGTGACAGCTCTTTTTTCTGCTTTTTTGGTGCCTCGCGGTAGGCCAGCCCGATCACCTTGAGACCGTCTGACGAATATTGTTTATCTGCGTCGATCCACTTTTTCTTCGTCTCCTCATCAAGTTTTTCCGCTTCCCCGTTTTTCAAATAATGGGTGCACCTCTCCAGGATTGCTGAAGTAGCACCTTTTGCTGCAATGAGGAGATGGTCCTCTGTTTCGTGTATTGTTCCCATGAGCATAGAGTCCGAGTCAAAGGGGTCCTCGTTGACCTTTTCAAGGGCACGAAGTTCATTGAAGTGTTGTTCATCATAATTCCGGCTGAAATTTACCAGTGCCACTTCGAGTGGATCACCCCGGAATTCGCCGTCCTCTTCATCCAGGTCATTACAAAGGGCGAAGACCCTGAACGCCTGGCGGAACATTTCCC
>CAZOXI010000525.1:0-3225 GCA_964583445.1 uncultured Bacteroidaceae bacterium
CTGTCTGCGAGGGATATGGAATGGTAATAGGTATAGATGAAGACCTGGTAGTTCCCAATAAGGAAATTTCTGTGTATGACGATGCAATTGTTTGCTGGAAAGGGGAAAAGATGAAGCGGTGGAAAGAAAAACTGGTCATGCACGCAGATGCGTTTGATTTTCCCATTCACCAGCCCTATTACAAGCTCAATGACGAACAGCGCAGGCTATTGTGGAGCGGGAACAGGTATTTTAAGGGATTGGATAAATTTTTTGAACATCTTGAAAAGAAGAAATATAAGATCCAGTACCGGGTCATGTTATCCCGGTACAGGGGGAAAACCACCTGCCATGAATGCGGCGGGTCCAGGCTGCGCAAGGAGGCATTGTATGTCAAGATTCATAACAGGACCATATCGGAATTGGTTCAGATGCCGGTTTCCGATTTGCTCCGTTTTTTTGAAGGTTTTCAACCTGATGCGCATGAGCAGGAGATCGCAGGCAGGTTAATTTCTGAGATCAGCTCCAGGCTTCGTTTTCTGAACAACGTTGGACTGACATACCTTACCCTGAACCGTCTTTCCTCTACGTTATCCGGCGGTGAGAGTCAGCGGATCAACCTGGCCACCTCTTTAGGCAGCAGCCTGGTAGGCTCTCTGTATATCCTGGACGAGCCCAGTATTGGATTGCATCCCCGTGATACAGGGAGGCTTATAGAGGTATTGAGAGCGTTGAAGGAACTGGGAAATACTGTACTGGTTGTTGAACATGATGAAGAGATCATGAATGCAGCCGATATGATTATAGATATGGGTCCGGAAGCAGGGAGGCATGGTGGAGAAATAGTCTTCCAGGGCAATCACCAGGAATTGCTGGCTGCACCCAAAGGGCTGACGGCAGAATACCTGAATGGAACCCGTTCCATAGAATTGCCCCGGCACCGGCGTAAGTGGAACAATTATCTTGAAGTACTGGGATGCAGGGAGAACAACCTGAAGTCAGCGGATATCAAAGTTCCCTTACAGGTTATGACCGTAATCAGCGGGGTGAGCGGATCCGGAAAATCGTCATTTGTGAAGGAAATCTTATTTCCTGTACTGTCAAGGAAGCTGAAGGGTGCAGGGGAGAAGCCGGGCAAGCATGATCTGTTCCGGGGAGATATTCACATGCTGGACCAGGTGGAGTTTGTGGATCAGAACCCCATTGGCAGATCCTCCCGATCCAATCCGGTTACTTATTTGAAAGCGTATGATGAAGTAAGGAAATTGTTTGCCGATCAGCAGGCATCTAAAAACCAGGGATTCAAGGCATCTCATTTTTCCTTCAATATTGATGGTGGTCGCTGCGAGGAGTGCAACGGTGAAGGTGAAATCCTGGTGGAAATGCAGTTCATGGCCGATGTCCACCTTGTTTGCGAGCAATGTGGTGGAAAACGGTTTAAGGATGAGATACTTGATGTTCGGTTTCAGGGAAAAAATATCTATGATGTGTTGAATATGACTGTCAACGAGGCGATCGGTTTTTTTGGAAAGGAGGCCGCCGGATTTCCGGTAAAAATTGCCAGAAAACTTAAACCATTGCAGGATGTAGGACTGGGTTATATCAAACTCGGCCAGTCTTCAAGCACCCTGAGTGGCGGGGAAAGCCAACGGGTGAAACTGGCTTATTTTCTGAGCAGGGAATCAGATGAGTCGAAAGTTATTTTTATTTTTGATGAACCGACTACCGGGCTGCATTTTCACGATATATCAATGTTGCTCTCAGCTTTCAATGCTCTGATTTCCAATGGGCATACGGTACTGATCATTGAACATAACCTGGAAGTGATCAAATCGGCAGACTGGCTTATTGAATTGGGGCCGGGAGGTGGTGAAGATGGGGGGTCGGTCATTTTTACAGGTACTCCTGAGGAGATCATTGCCGTTTCCGACTCACCTACAGGAGCTTATCTGAAACAGAAGATAAAATAAAAAGCCGGACGTTAGCCCGGCTTCTATGGTCAATTCGCATTAAATGTCAGTCATCTTTGAACCCAAACATAATAGCCACACATCCTTCTGCAGGTTCTTCTATATTCTCACCAGCAACAGGTACCTTAACAACGATTTTGAGTTGCTGGCTTGATTCTAAACGAAAATCCCATTTCCATTCATAATCTTCGTACCTGTTGTTGTAGAGAACCTTGCCATTGCTGTCCACAATCTTAAATTCAATATCACTCAGGTTGCCTGCTCCGCAAACTCCGATCCGGTAGTCTGTATCGGAATAAAAAGTCTTGTACAGTTCAGCTTCTTCGCCTTCTATCAACAGTGCAGCATGGTAATTGCCATCGTGCTGATAGGGGGTGAGTCCGACTTTACATATTTTTTTTGCAAATTGCTTACATTGTGCATTTACAGATGTTGGCAGTGATACCAAAAGTGCAACAAGAGATACTAGAAGTATGCCTTTTCTCATCATGATATTACATTTAGGATATATAGCTGTTTCTTAATTCTGTTATTTTGTTTACAAGCTCGTCAAAAACCGGTTTTGTAAGGTTGTGTGATGAACTTGACTTCAAAGTTGTCACATTGGTCTCAGGGTCAACCACGGGAGTATTTTCTCCCAGTGTGATCTCGATTTTATCAAAGGTCGTCTTCAGGTTTTGAACATCTGCCAACACCCTGCTTGCATCCGGATCATCTTCAGCTTCTTTCAACAGGTTAATCATGAAATCAACCGATAATTTCTGATCAATAATACGTTCAACAATCTTGTTATTCTCTATAGGATCATTTCCCACCTGCTGCGTAGCAATATAGAGTCCTTCCACCCAGCCTCCGACGAGAATGATCGTGGCCGTGCTTTCAAGACCACGTTCCTTCAGATACGAACTGGAGTTCAATAATGTTTCAGAAATGATATCAATAATGACCTCCCTGTTATTGATGTTGTCCTCGAGGCGCTGGATTGTTTCTTCATTGATCGCGTCAAGAATATTCAGCCCGTCAGCCATATTTTTTGCCACTTCAATATAACTGAGCGTTGCCTGCGACTGGTCAAAAAGACTGGCATAGCTGAGGTCAGTTGTATAGATTCCGAGGTTCAGCGCCATGTCCAGGTTGGTGATATACCCGGACTGATTTTGAATGGGATTCAACAGGCTTTCATCGTATGTAGCTCCTGCACTGTGCAGTATCTTTGCCGTTTCAATGGGTGAAGGCAGGGAATAGAAGATACGTTTGGCAGTTTGCAGCTTCTGCT
>CAZOXI010000526.1:0-3212 GCA_964583445.1 uncultured Bacteroidaceae bacterium
CGAGATAGCCACTTTCCAAACCACGTTGGTCCCGGAAGCACCATCCCAGCTGGTGGGTATATTGTTATGGTAGGAAACGCCCAGTCCCATCGGGCCCCTGAAACTGTTGTGCTGTTTCTTGAATTCAGAGAGACCATATATTTCTTCTGCAGGTGTTTCCGGTTGCCCGCCAGCGGACTGAGCTTCCCCGGCTGCATCTTCTTCCTGCCCGGCGGTCTGCTGTTCCCTGCCAACTCCTTCTGCAGTATCCTGAACAGCGCCTGCACCTGGTCCTGCAGCATTACCTTCTGCATCGACAATCTCTACGATCTCGATCTCGCCCTCTGCAGGCTGCGAACCGGCATCAGCCACTGCCTCCGGATAATAATTTTCAAGATAATTCGTACTTGAAAAGGCAGCAAAAAAAGCCAACCCAAAAATAACCACGCCTGCTGCCAGCAGCCATCTCGATGCTGCCATTCTTGACTGCAAAAAGTCCTCTTTTTCGGCATCGGGGATACCGATGCGCCTGCGGATGTCCGTATATATTTTCAGGGAAGCAGCAAACAGGATCCCGCCAATCAGCATTAATACTGCACCTGTCCTGACCTGCCATGTGGAGGTAAAGTAGGCTTTCCTGACCATCAGGTCAAAATCACGGATCTCCTCTTTCAATGCCTCATTGCGGGGATCGTTCTCCAGCTGCTCAACGAGGGCATTGAGTGTTTCGCTTTCAAGCGGTTCATATTTTTTTAACTGGACGAAATTAATGAGCATCAATGCAGCTACCACCAGGGTAAAGATCCCTGATATCTGCATCACCTGCCTGGCCAGTTTTATTTTTTCTTCCTGGTTCATCTTCTTACTTATTTATCTACCGGACAATAATCCATGCATCTGCCACAGCTGAAGCAATCTCGCTTATGTGGTATATAGTCTTTTCGCTTCCTGAGCACGAACTGATTCATCATCATGATCCCGAGCACGAGACCAAGATATCCGCCGAGGTACCATCCGCCCCTTTTAAATTTGGTCCTGATCACTGAAGCCTCTTCAACCAGTTGGTCCATGGACTTACCGGATTCCAGGAAGGCCTGGATATCAAGATTTTCTGTATCCTCCCTGAGTTCAGGGTGTGTGATCAATAATTCTGACAGGTACACATCAGGGTGCGCCTTAGAAAGGAACACATGTGCCCCGGAAACGGCAAAACCGCCGGCAAAGATCCATACGGGAACGAGCAATCCGAAGATCACATACAGCCTTAGATTCTTGCGGATGGTCGACTCGGTGCGCACCTTTTCATCAATGGGGGCTTCAATGGCATCAAACGGACAGGAGTTTGCACACAACTTACAATTAATGCACTCAGAAGGTGTAATGGTAATGTGCTTGTTGGAGAATCGGGACATGAACCCAAGCAGCACACTGTAGGGGCAAAAAACACGGCAGTAAGGCCTGGCGAAAAACATTCCCAGTACAAGAAAAGCAATGCCCAGGCCGATCATCAGGTAGGGGCCATCCATCCTGAAAATACCTACAAAGGGATCATACCGGCAGATGATAAAGTCGGTTCCCGTTGCAGCAAAAAGCACTGCCAATCCGATATAGATATGGGGTATGAATGACAATGTCTTCCGCACCCAGCTGGAAACTGAAATGGGTTTAATCACCACCAGGTCCTGTATTGCCCCGAGCGGACAGGCGGCCGCGCAAAACGACCGTCCGTAGAACAGGGCAAAGACAAGTGGAAGCAGGAAGAAAAGCAAGACTGTAATGGATATCTTATAGGCTGGGTCGAAAATGGCCAGCGTAACATTCTGTATGGAACCAATGGGACAAATGCATCCGTTCCTGTAAAATCCAAAATAAAGTAGTGTGAAAACCGAAAGCCAGAGGATGCCCCGCCGCGAACGCCTTTTCAGTATAAGCCATGTAGCCAGCACAAGCACACCGAATAAAACAGCAACATCAAGTACCTCCAGTCCTGCACCCCTTGGCTCAGGCGTGGTGGCATCCGGCTGTTCATAACCACTTTCGAATTCCGGCTTTGGAAAGCGTTGCTGGGCGTTCAATGCGAGAAAGGCAAACACCATCAGCAACAGGATCAATGATCTGTGTTTCTTTTTGATCATGCGCCCGCTCCTTCCGAATCCTTTGATGTAAAATCACCCTTGATCATGTAAGGCTCGCTGGCCGGCACCCTGCTGATGGCATCAGACGGGCAGACCCGGGCGATGCTGCATTCATTGCAATTGACACACAGGTCGTGCCTGATCTGCAGGTGCAACGATCCGTTGCCAAATGCACTACATCCCTTCACACATTTTGCGCAACCGATACATAACTCTTCATCAATTATATACTCAAAATAAGGTTCTTCAATGAATTTTCTTTCAATAGCGGCTGCCGGGCACAGTTGTTTTTCTGCTGCCGTCCCGAGATCGGTAACACCTGGCTTGAAATAGCCCCCGCAAAGATCACAGTACCCGCAAAGGTCATAAGCATGCACACATTTAACGGCAGATGGAGCGAGCACACAATCGGTGGCGCATCTTCCGCACTGGGTACACTTGAACGGATCAATCTGCCATACATATTTATCGCTCCCGGCATTTACTGCTGCTGCTACGCCTACCCCAGCCAATGAAAGGCCAAGGGTGAACCGGGCACCCTTGTTAATGAATTCCCTCCTGTTATATGCCTTATCCTTTGTCATGTTGCTTTGTCTTTAGAGCCCTTGGCAGGCTACAGCTATTCAGTTCCCCACAACCCTTGCAGAACCTGTTGATGGTGCACTCCGACCGGACTGAAATCTTATCACGGAATACAAAAATTCCCACCATGGCTGTCATGGCCGAAAGAACGGAGATCCGTGCAAGGGCATTTATAAATTCTTTTCTGTTCATCAATACGATTATTTCTTTATCAGTCTGGCAACAGACTCGTTATATTTTTTCAAATATCCTCAAAACGGATCTGTCAAAATCCAGTGCGTAAACAACATTGTTTTGATCAACTACCACCTCGGGCGCCTTGCCCTCCTCTAAAAATTTTGCGGGTGGTGCTACCACTGTTTTCAGCTCACCTGAGCTGTCGTATATCTTGATCCGCACCATATGCTTTTCACTGGTCACAAAAGCACCATCCTCCATTACCGCGATATGTGCAGGATTACAACAGCCGTTAAATCCTTCGATATTCATGGAGCCCGCCTGCCAGAACCCCCTTAA
>CAZOXI010000527.1:0-3202 GCA_964583445.1 uncultured Bacteroidaceae bacterium
ACTAACATAATTCGCATATCCTCCGATCGGTGCATGGTTTCCATAACCAACAGCCACTTTAATCCACTGATTGCGTGGCCAACGATATGCATTCAGGTTCATGCTGTCCTGGGTAACAGCCCTGTTGTCAATATAGTAAGGCCTGACTCCTCCTCCAGGGGAAAAATGAAAGCCGGAATCATTCTCAGTGTCTTCCGGCACATATATATCAAACTCTATATGATCACCGGCGTCCTCTCCACCGTTACTGAAATTTGCGAATCTCACGAATAAAGGTGCCACAAGTGAATCAGCTTGCCAGGCTTCAATCTCCAGGACTTCTCCTTCCGGGCTGGGAGTACGAGCTGTCATTCTTTCCTCCGGAATAGGCAGGTAGGAAAAGCTGTAATTATTCTCACTTACCCAGTCGTTATATAACTTTTTCAGATCCTCGGTGACCTGGGATTCAGCTTCAGCCATATTATTTAACTCTTCCGGATCATTATCGAGATCATACAACTGCAGTACCTGGCCCGGTTTGACCTCATTATAATGCAATTTCCACTTCCCGGATTTAACCACACCCCATTGCGAATTGATCCCGAAATAGGGACTTTCGTGTTCTGCCCGCACATCCGTTCTGTTCAGGATACCTTCACTTACATCCCGACCATCTAAATCACCAGCTGTGATTGTTGAATTCGTCAGGGCCATCATCGTCGGATAGAAATCGATATACTGCAAGTAACCAGAGTATACATTATCTCCTTCAGCGTAATTATCGAGTGAAACGTGGTCTATTTTTCCGGGCCACCACATTGCCGCGGGTACATGTATACCCCCTTCCCACAATGAATGCTTAAATCCCTGGAAGGTACCATTGGATCCTGATCCGGTTGCACCGTTATCGCTTGTAAAAAAAACGATCGTATTGCTGTCAAGGCTATGTTCTTCAAGTTTTGCCAGCATGTTCCCTATGGTCTTATCCATAGAATAAATCATGGCTGAATATATCAATCGGATGAAGTGTCCTGTAGTATCAATTGCAGTATGATCGAATTCCGCGCCCGGGCTGCATCGCAGTTCACTCACCTCCGATATCCTCCTCCCTGTGGTCGGGCTGACAATATCCTTTACATAATCCCATTCACCCGGGAAATGGCTGCATAGCTCCATCAGGTCAGATCGTTTTGCATGATAAGGTGCATGAACTGCTTCCATCGGAACATAACAATAGAAAGAATTGTCTTTGTTCGCTTCAATGAAGTTGACTGCGGCTTCCCCTATCAGATCCGTCGTGTAACCATCTACATCAGGCCTGTAATACTTATCAATCCACCAATCCTTTTCATGATGGGCATTTACGTACCGGTTGAAGTAATCCCCTCCGCCATTGTAATAACCGGTCCACCGGTCAAAACCATATGCATTCACTCCTTCTCCCCATTCCTTGCTGTCCTTTTTCTCAAAGATCAGATTTGATGAGTCAATGTCGCCTACCCTGGA
The DNA here is from genome assembly GCA_964583445.1 of uncultured Bacteroidaceae bacterium. Classification (GTDB taxonomy): domain Bacteria; phylum Bacteroidota; class Bacteroidia; order Bacteroidales; genus M55B112. The sequence goes on from CAZOXI010000527.1 coordinate 1,486, forward strand.
AACAGATGCACCATTGCCATCTGCAGGGAAGTTGGGGAAACTGTTGTGCCACTTTCCAAATGCTCCCGTAACATAGCCATTTGCTTTGAAATCTTTCGCAACATTTGGGATATCATTGTGTAATGTTCCGCCCGTTTCTGATCCCGAACCTACTTTTGAGTAATGCATTCCGGTTAATAATCCTGCACGTGTAGGTGAGCAAACATGGTGAACCGAAAAGTTACTGAAATATATGCCCTGCTCACAGATACGATCAATATTCGGAGTATGTCTGAACCATTCAGGCGCATCGTTATTATAGCTGATATCTCCATAACCGAGGTCATCAGCCAGGATGAATAATACATTCGGTTTCTCCTGTGCCAGGCAAATCGATGTCAGCAAAAGCAGGCTGGTGCAATACAAAGCTCGTTTAATCATGATTTGGGTTGTCATAGGATGTCTCATCAAAAAACTCTATAATCCTGTATGCCTGGGTATTTAATTCTTTCATCGCCTTTGTAAGTTCCTTGTAGCGTTCGTACCTGACATTTACAATTCCCTTATTTGCATTCCTGTTTGATGGATCGGTTGTCAGGTCGTCGGGATCGTTATCGGCATATTTGAACCAGTGCCATCCCACATTGTTTTTCCTGGCCAGCAGGTTCAGGCACATGTTCTGATAGTAATAGCCACGCTCCTTCTGGGTTGCTACCAGCCAGCCTGCACCTGATTCATTGCTCAGTCCGGGCACGTCATTCCCCTTTGCATACCATTCTGATATGACAAAGGGCTTATCTGTCCATTTCGCCCAGTTCCCGATGCGTTCAGCTGGCAGCATCCAGTCGCCATACCAGTTCATGCTCAGCACATCAGCATACTTCCCATAAATTCGCATGACTGTTTCGTTGTTGCTCACGCCGATCAGCCTTATGCCCAGGTAAAGATGATTGGGATCGTATTTTTTTATCGCTGAACTAACGATAGACAGGTACCGTTCTACGTAGAATCCATAGAAAGCATCCCTGTCGTCATCCGTAATATCATCCGGGTCTGCATCATTTGTCCCTTTTCTTCCACAAAGCCAGGCCCATGCCGCCTGGTATGCCGGGTCGTTTTTATCAAGCTGAAAACAAAGATCCAGGGCATTGGTTCGCAGCGGCATTTCGTTATCTGAAAAATGTCCCAGCAGATAAGGATCGTCTTTTGTATCTGCGAGTTGTTTGGCGTATTCGTCTGCAAAATCTTCAAATTCCGGATCAAAGACCGGGATGATGTCGCCCGCGTACTTATGATTTCCGGTCCCCATTTTTGCGGTGCCTCTTTCTTTGGCGTAGCTTGACATAAAACTCCACTTATGGGTATAGACCGGGCGGTTTTTAACTGATTGCAGGAGTTCATTAGCTGACCATGCAGCCGTCCCGTTAAAGCCAAGTTCCTTTAACAGTAAATTTGTTTCAGCAGCCCAGTTTTCATCTGAACCATATTTTTCCATACGGTTCTTCTTAAAATTTTCACTTCCTCCGGGGGATACAGCGCATACTGCCTTATGGATGCAAAGATGACCGTCGGGATCAACAAGCCACCAGCGCCCTTTTACCTTCTTCGTGTAGAAGAATCCTGTCGCTTCAAATTGTGTATCCATTCTTCCCCCGTATGCACTGTAGGTGGGATCTTTCTTCTTCTTATAGCCTTCCAGTTGTTTTATTGTATAGGTCTCCTTGGGCTTCCACTGATG